>NZ_JAAQWY010000001.1:0-270091 GCF_012985765.1 Pseudomonas sp. WS 5071
GGTCAGGTGCAACGCGAAATTGGCAACCTATCGGCGCCGTCACACTCAACCCAGAGAGGGAGCAGCCGGCAGTGAAAATAGCAGCTTAAAAACACGGCTGACGCGACAACTACCTTGCAAAACGCCGTGAAGTATGCTCTCTGCCTGGGCCCCAGCGACCCTCAATTGTCAGCCTCAGACTGTGCAGCACCGCCGAGCAACCGAGTTTGTTCTCGGTCAATGGCACTTTAAATTCAACTTGATGGGCCGTTTTAGGTTGTTCCGGCTTGAAGTGCAGACGACCGACGCGGAACGGTTTTCCGGATCGCCCAGTGCAGGTCTCACCGGGCGCGGGTTTATAGTTGGCGGTGCCCGTCACCGTGAAGTTTTCAGGCACGTCAGCCTGAAAGGTGAAGGTTTTGGGTGGGGTAACGGAGCAGCCCGACATCACCAAAGCAAAAGCGCCCAGGCACAAAGCCTGCCCCCAGTTGATGGTGGGTATAAGCGGCTTATAATTTTCCGTGTTTACATATGTTTTCATTTTTTAATGTCCTTATTCAGTGCAGTTCGGATAAACGGTGCACTCTCGACCGCCCGGCATTTTGAAAGACTCAAGGAATTTATACGGCTTGATGCAAGGCTCCTCATTTTGAGTGCCCCAAACACCTGTACAGGCTTTCCATCCTTTTGGAGTTTCAATCCACCAGCCTTTGTAGTAAGGCTTTTCACTGTTGGCCACACTCAGCACCAATCTGACTGTCGAATCCGCCATCTGATCGCGATGCAAGCTGCCACCGATCATGCGTTTCTCCATGTCGCCGTTTGCACCAAGGGCCCTG
This sequence comes from Pseudomonas sp. WS 5071, assembly GCF_012985765.1. NCBI lineage: Bacteria > Pseudomonadati > Pseudomonadota > Gammaproteobacteria > Pseudomonadales > Pseudomonadaceae > Pseudomonas > Pseudomonas sp. WS 5071. The sequence goes on from NZ_JAAQWY010000001.1 coordinate 819, forward strand.
CATTGCAGTATTTTTCTGATAAATCGCTCAGGGCCGGCTGTTCGAAAAAACCACTGACATTGCTTCTTAAAGACTCGGACCGGTGGTGTCGAATTGGCGGGCAAATTTGCTGAGGGCTCATCACTGATAGAAAAACCGGCAGACGCCAAACTCATGTCCAATTCACGCTTGCCCCACTGCCCTTCAATCTTCAGCTTCAACCCTCGCAGTACCATCGAGCAGCCATGGTCGTTGTCGGTCAGTGGCACTTTGAACTCAACCTGATGGGCTGTTTTGGGTTGTTCCGGCTTGAAGAACAGGCTGCCTGTAGTGAACGCTTCGCCGGAGGGGGCGATGCAGGTCTCACCGGGCGCGGGTTTGTAGTTGGCTGTGCCCGTCACCGTGAAGTCTTCAGGCACGTCAGCCTGAAAGGTGAAGGTTTTGGGTGGCGTCAGCGAGCAGCCAGTAAGGAAGCACAGACTTGCACTCAAAAGCCATTCGCGCAGGTTGAGCTTCATACGGGGGTTGCTCCCGCCCAGAACTGCACTTCGCTCAACAGTCGCTCAAAGTGAGTCTGTGGCGTCTCGTGCTCGCGGGGTGACCAGTTTTTTATCACTGGTCGCTCCAGGGTTTCTAAACGATGCAGCACTAAAAACTGCAGTTGTTCGGACGTGTTCCAGTTCCAGTGCCGCGCTTGGGTCAGTTGCTCAGCCAGCCACTCGTCCGGGTCTCGATGCTGGCTGAGTGCGAGCATGCCATCGCTGCGTTCGGCCCACAGGTAGCGGTAGATATTGGTGTGCAGGATGTCGATGGCCAGCAACTGCGGGGCCGGGACGTTGAGCCAGGCCGGTTGGTCGGGCACGGGGTGTTCACCGGGCGCGGGGTTGTGGGTGACGTCCCAGCGCGATTCGGCCCAGTAACACACGCTGGTGACAGGCCCCAGGTAGCCGGGCAGCGCCTCCTCGGTCATGAACGCCAAGGCCCGGGCGAGCACCCGGTTGTCATGGAACCGATACAGCGCCTGATTCGGGCGGGTGCCGGTGATGATGCGTTCGCGCCAGTGCCGGGTCAGGGCGGGCAGTTGCTGTTGGGGCAGGCTTGCCAGCCAGCCCCAGTGGCGCTGCGGCTCGGCCAGTAGCGTGTCCAGAACTGCGTATTCCCGGGGCTCGATGATGAAGATATAGGGCCCGGCATCGGCCAGTTCGCTGACCGGGGTCTGGTGATAGACCCCGCAGTAGCGTTCGTAATCGCAGCTTCGCAACAACTGTTGACGGGGCTCGCGCTCGTCTTCGGAGTCCAGCACCAGGGCAATTGCCTGGCCGAGCTGGCGTTGTTCGCTCATCCATTGGACGACGGTGGTGAGGCTCATGAGGTGGCTCCTTGTGGCAGGCAGACGCCGTCTTTGCACGCCTCGCAGAGGGGGCAGAAGTCAGCTCCCTTGGCTTTACTGGCCTTCATCAGGGCCGCCAGTGTGGGCGCAATCAGAGGTTTGGCAGCGATGGCTTGTGCCTGGGCTGCCTGTAATGGTGCGACGCCGGGCACTGGCGCACCGCCGACCACAATCGGCACGCTGCTGAGAATGCCCCCGCCATTAATCACGATGTGTTGGCCGCCCGCGCTCAGGGTCAAGCTGGCGCCGGCGTTGATTACCACGTGGGTGGCGGTGACGTGGGTGTGGGTTCCTCCTTGCATCACCAACGTGCCGTCGACTTGGGTACTGCTGTTGCCGGTGACCGAGAGTTGTTCGTTGCCTTCGATGACGGTGTCGCGCAACCCTTGGGTGGTGTGCTGTTCGTTGCCTTTAATGAGGCTGGTGCTGTTGCCGCCAACCTGCTCGAAACGGTCGTTTTCGATCAGGCTGCGGCTGTCGCGGGTGATTTGCTCGGCACGGTCGCGGCCGATTTTTGTGTCGCTGTCGTTCAGCACCATGTGTTCGATATCGCGCTGTGCCCGCAGAAAGATTTTTTCCTGCCCGGCACGGTCTTCAATCGACAGTTCGTTGTAACCGCCGGTGTGCGGCGAGCTGTGGCTGCGCATCACCGTTTTGGTTTTATTGGCCGGCAGCGGGTAGGGCACAGGCGTGGATGTGTTGGGCACGCAGCCGGTGATCAGCGGCTTGTCGGGGTCACCTTCGACATAGGTGACCACCACTTCCATGCCAACGCGGGGGATGGTACTGGCACCGAAATGCTCGCCCGCCCAGCTTGATGACACGCGTACCCAGCAACTGCTTTTGTCGCTGTCCAGTTCGGCCCGGTCCCAGGGCAGCTCGATCCGTACGCGTCCCAGTTCGTCGCAAAAAATCTCTTGGCCCTCCGGGCCGGTCACACGGGCGGTCTGGGTCACGAGCGGAGGGCGCGGGGGTGTCAGGGGCGGTCGATAGAAAACGTCCCAAGGGATGGCGCTGAACTGGTTACGGTAACCCTGAGTGAAGCCGTCTGCGGGCTGCACATCGCTGCTGACCGACTCTTCCAGTGCCTGCGGCTGTTTGCCTTCGTGATGGACGCTGAGCAGCAGCCACAAGTCGTTACAGGCTTTACGCGGGTGTTCGGTCAGGGTGAAGAAGTGGCCGCTGCGCAAGATTGGCTGATCGCTGTGGCCTTCAGCCAGGCGATAGTCGCTGCGATGGCGCTCCAGGGCTTGCCGGGCCAGTTGCCTGCCGCGCTTCTCGGTGTCGATCAGCGCCGGGTAGTGATAGTCCTCGAGGGCGGGAGCAAAGTCCGCTGTAAACGCGCTTTGCAGCAGCAGGCTGGGGCGCTTGAGGTCGTAGTCGCGACGCGTAACGGTGCTGGTCCGGGTGCTCAGGCGCTGGGAGAACTGCTGAATCACAGGGTGGTCGGCCGCGGTGCCAGTGCCTGGTTGGTAAGGCGTTTCTCCCAAAAGAGGAAAGTAGGTCTGGGTGTCTGTGAATACCAGCAAGTGGCTGTCTTTACTGTGCTGGTGATGCCAGGCGATGCCCTCTTCGGCGCACAGGCGCTGCAGGAACTCAAAATCAGTCTCGGCGTATTGCGTGCAGTATTCACGCACTGGGCTGTGGAGGACGTTGAAGGCATACGCATCTGCCTGGATACCATGGCCCTCAAGCACCTTGGCCAGCACTTGCGGCACACTCAGGTGCTGGAAAATGCGCGGGTTCTGGCTGAACTGCAAATAGTGCAGGGCGGGTACAAGGCTGACGATATAACGCGTCAGGCGCTTGCCGGATTCCCCGACGTAGACATCTTCGATATGGCCGTGGAGCCCTTCGCCTTTAAAGCCGAACTGTAGAAAAGCGGGCTGGCACAATAACGGTTCAAGATCGATATTCGAATGTTCGCTGACTAGCTCGATGCGAATGGCGTACAGCTCGCTGATCGCTTCTTTGCCGTTAAATGCCAAGACTTTGAAGTCGTTGCGCACGTTCGGGATGAGCAAGGAAAAGTGAGCTGCATTGGCCTGCGCGAACATGTTTTTTACCCATGAAAAGAGTGAATTCAGCCCCGCAGGCCTGAATGGGAGCTAAGTGGGTAATCAACTTTCATGCCACTGTTTTTTAAAGCCTTGTTTACACGGGAATTATTTTTTTTGGATTTTTAGAGGGGGTATTTGCCCGTAAAAAGTTGGGGAAAGTTCGAAAAAGTGTGCAAGAAGTTGCGCAGTACTGCGCAACTTCTTGCGCACTTGCTTGTACGTATTGAACGGTGAGGGCTGCAGCGATGTGTCCACACACTTATCCACAATGAGGTGTGCAAGAAGTTGCGCATAATGGCCTATGGCTATTATGTATTTGAGGGTGTTTTTCGGGCAAAAAAAGCCCCGCCTACTGGGCGGGGTTGAGGTACGAGCGTGGCGCTCGGAAAACAGTGCGCGGCCCCGGTCTTCGGTGAAGAAGACCGGGGTCTGGCTTACAGCAAGATGGTGCGGATATCGGCCAGCAACTGGCTCAGGCGCTGGGTGAAACGTGCAGCTGCAGCGCCGTTGATCACGCGGTGATCGTAGGACAGCGACAGAGGGAGCATCAGCTTGGGCTGGAAGGCTTTGCCGTCCCAGACAGGCTGAATGGTTGCCTTGGAGACACCCAGGATCGCCACTTCCGGCGCGTTGACGATCGGCGTGAAGCCGGTGCCGCCAATGTGGCCGAGGCTGGAAATGGTGAAGCAGGCGCCTTGCATGTCGTCAGCGGTGAGTTTCTTGTCGCGGGCTTTGGCAGCCAGCGCAGCGGCTTCGGCAGCCAATTGCAGCAGGCTCTTCTGATCAACGTTCTTGATCACAGGAACCAGCAAGCCGTCCGGTGTGTCCACGGCGAAACCGATGTGCACGTATTTCTTGCGGATGATGGCTTTGCCGCTTGGCGCCAGCGAGCTGTTGAAGTCGGGCATTTCCTTGAGCAGGTGGGCGCACGACTTGAGCAGCAGGGGCAGTACGGTCAGTTTCACGCCAGCCTTTTCAGCAACGGCTTTTTGCGCGACGCGGAAAGCTTCCAGCTCAGTGATGTCAGCCTGATCGAACTGCGTCACGTGCGGGATGTTCAGCCAGCTGCGGTGCAGGCTCGACGCGCCGATTTGCATCAGGCGGGTCATGGCCACTTCTTCGACTTCACCGAAACGGCTGAAATCGACAGCCGGAATCGGCGGAATGCCAGCACCAGCGGTTGCACCGGCGGCCGGAGCGTCCTTGGCCTTCTGCATCATGGCCTTGACGTAGGCCTGCACGTCTTCTTTCAACACGCGACCGTGCGGGCCGCTCGGGCTCACTGCGTTCAGCTCGACGCCGAACTCGCGGGCCAGTTGACGGACAGCAGGGCCTGCGTGAACTTTCGCGCCTTTTGGCGCAGGCGCGGCGGCCGGGGCAGGGGCTGCCTCGGCTTTGGCGGCTGGCGCAGGGGCTGCAGCGGCAGGCGCTTCAGCTTTGGCCGGAGCCGGGGCTGCTGGCGCAGGTGCGGCAGGTGCCGCAGGTGCCGCAGCGCCTTGAACCTTGAGCTTGAGGATGAAATCGCCAGTGCCGACTTCGTCATCGAGCTTGACCGAAATGCTTTCCACCACACCGGCAGCTGGCGATGGAATTTCCATGCTGGCCTTGTCGGATTCGAGGGTGATCAGCGATTGATCGGCCTCAACGGTGTCGCCTGCCTTGACCAGAATCTCGATGATTTTGGCTTTGCCCGACGAGCCGATGTCCGGGACGTGAATGTCCTGCACGGTGGCTTCTGCCGGGGCCGCAGCTGCGGGTGCCTGGGCGGCTGGCGCTTCTGCGGCAGGGGCTTTGGCGGGTTCTTCAGCGGCGGCCGGAGCAGCGGCTTCAGGCGCCGCGCTGGCGCCCTCGACTTCCAGCTCCAGCAGTTCGTCGCCTTCTTTGAGGCGGTCGCCCAGGTTTACTTTCAGGCTCTTGACGATACCGGCCTTGGGCGCAGGGATTTCCATGCTCGCCTTGTCCGATTCCAGCGTCAGGATGCTCTGGTCGGCTTCAATGCGGTCGCCGACCTTTACAAACAGTTCGATGACTTCACCTTCACCGCTGCCGATGTCAGGTACTCGAATGAGTTCGCTCACAAATATTCTCCTCAGCAGTCCAGTGGGTTGCGTTTTTCCGGGTTGATGCCGAACTTGACGATGGCTTCTGCTACCACCTTCGGTTCGATATCGCCACGGTCAGCCAGTGCTTCAAGGGCTGCCAACACCACGAAGTGACGGTCTACTTCAAAGAAGTGACGCAGTTTTTTGCGGCTGTCGCTGCGGCCGAAACCGTCAGTGCCCAGCACTTTGAATTCCTTGACCGGTACCCACTGGCGAATCTGTTCGGCGAACAGCTTCATGTAGTCAGTCGAAGCGATGACCGGACCTTTACGGCCGCTCAGGCACTCTTCAACGTAGCTGACCTGTGGCTTCTGACCAGGGTGCAAACGGTTGGCACGTTCAACGGCCAGGCCGTCGCGACGCAGTTCGTTGAAGCTGGTAACGCTCCACACGTCCGCACCGATGTTGAACTCGTCACGCAGGATCTTCGCAGCTTCACGCACTTCACGCAGGATGGTGCCGGAGCCCATCAGTTGAACGTGGTGAGCGGCTTCCCGGGTGTCTTCTTCCAGCAGGTACATACCTTTGACGATGCCTTCCTCGACACCGGCCGGCATGGCTGGCTGCTGGTAGGACTCGTTCATCACGGTGATGTAGTAGAAGACGTCCTGTTGCTCTTCGGTCATCTTCTTCATGCCGTCCTGAATGATCACCGCCAGCTCATAGCCGTAGGTCGGATCGTAGGTGCGGCAGTTCGGGATGGTGGCAGCCAGGATGTGGCTGTGACCGTCTTCGTGTTGCAGGCCTTCACCGTTGAGCGTGGTGCGCCCGGCGGTGCCGCCGATCAGGAAGCCACGGGTGCGGCTGTCGCCAGCGGCCCAGGCCAGGTCGCCAATACGCTGGAAGCCGAACATCGAGTAGAAGATGTAAAACGGCAGCATTGGCTGGTTGTGGTTGGAGTACGAAGTACCGGCGGCGATGAAGGAGCTCATGGCGCCTGCTTCGTTGATGCCTTCTTCGAGGATCTGACCTTTCTTGTCTTCGCGGTAGAACATCACCTGGTCTTTATCGACGGGCTCGTAGAGCTGGCCGGCGGACGAGTAGATGCCCAACTGACGGAACATGCCTTCCATACCGAAGGTACGGGCTTCGTCCGGGATGATCGGCACGATGCGCTGGCCGATGTCCTTGTCCTTGACCAGCTGCGCCAAGATACGCACGAAGGCCATGGTGGTGGAGATTTCGCGGTCGCCGGAGCCGTCAAGGATGGCCTTGAGGGTGTCCAGTGGCGGGGTCGGAATGCTCATGCTCTTGGCGCGACGCTGTGGCACGAAACCGCCCAGTGCCGTGCGACGCTCGCTCAGGTAGCGGGCTTCAGCGCTGCCTTCTTCTGGTTTGAAGAACGGCAGGTTTTCGATTTCTTCGTCTTTGACCGGGATGTCGAAACGGTCGCGGAACAACTTCAGGCTGTCGACGTCGACTTTCTTGGTGTTGTGCGCCGTGTTTTTCGCTTCGCCCGCACCGGTGCCATAACCCTTGATGGTCTTGGCCAGGATGACGGTTGGCTGGTCTTTGTGGTTGACCGCTTCGTGGTACGCCGCGTAGACCTTGTATGGGTCGTGGCCGCCCCGGTTGAGTTTCCAGATTTCGTCGTCGGACAGGTCTGCAACCATCGCCTTGAGTTCAGGCGTGTTGAAGAAGTGTTCACGCACGAATGCGCCGTCTTTGGCTTTGTAGTTCTGGTACTCGCCGTCGATGACTTCGTCCATGCGGCGTTGCAGGATGCCGTCGACGTCTTTGGCCAGCAGCGGGTCCCAGAAACGGCCCCAGATGACTTTGGTTACGTTCCACTGAGCACCGCGGAACACGCCTTCGAGTTCCTGAATGATTTTGCCGTTGCCGCGAACCGGGCCGTCGAGGCGCTGCAGGTTGCAGTTGATGACAAAAATCAGGTTGTCGAGGTTTTCACGGCCTGCCAGCGAGATGGCGCCCAGGGATTCCGGCTCGTCACACTCGCCATCGCCCAGGAAACACCAGACTTTCTGCTTGCCGGCCGGGATGTACCCGCGCGCTTCCAGGTACTTCATGAAGCGCGCCTGGTAGATCGCCTGAATCGGACCCAGACCCATGGAAACGGTCGGGAACTGCCAGAAGTCAGGCATCAGCCATGGGTGCGGGTAGGACGAGAGGCCCTGACCGTCGACTTCCTGGCGGAAGTTGTTCATCTGGTCTTCAGTGATACGGCCTTCCATGAAGGCACGCGCGTAAACGCCCGGGGAGGTATGGCCCTGGAAGTAGATCAGGTCGCCGCCGTGTTCTTCGGTCGGGGCCTGGAAGAAGTAGTTGAAGCCGATGTCATACAGGGTTGCGCTGGAGGCGAAGCTGGAGATGTGACCGCCCAGGTCAGAATCTTTCAAGTTCGTGCGCATTACCATTGCCATGGCGTTCCAGCGAACCAACGAGCGAATGCGGCGTTCCATGAACAGGTCGCCAGGCATGCGTGCTTCGTGGGTAACGGGAATGGTGTTGCGGTATGGCGTTGTGATGGCGTACGGCAGCTGCGAACCGGTGCGAGTAGCGAGCTCACCCATACGGGTCATCAGATAGTGAGCACGGTCTTCGCCTTCTTTGTCGAGAACCGATTCCAGGGCGTCCAGCCATTCCTGGGTTTCGACGGGATCGAGGTCTTGCATGGCTTGCTCCAGGGCGGAAAGGCTTCCAGAATCGGTTGCCTGAGTTTGCGACTGGCCTTGTGGGCAGACGACATAAATTCTTGGATAGCCGGAAGTAGATTCCGGGGTTGTGTAGTTTTACTACAAATCGTTGGCCATTTCAGCCTTTCAAATGGGTGAGTCAGTAGTAAAACTACAGGATAGGCTTCAACGGCCACCTGTTTGGTTGTGCGAAAAATCGATACTGTTGGTGCGAAATTTAGATTTTTGCCTTCTGTGTGAAGGTTCTGTGCCAAGAAAAAATAATTGTCAGCTATTTATAACCTTTGTTCGACAGTCGGATTAAACCGCTGTTTCTTCCTGTCACCGTACCCGGCAATCCCTTAGCCGATCAAGGATAGACCATGAGCCTTCCGTCGCTTGCCCCCATTCCCTCTCTTTTATTGCCCGTTGCTAAGCGTGCTGAACAGTCGTGGCGCGCTGCAGTGGCCGGGCTTGACAGTGGGCCAGGGCTGGAAGATTGGTCTGACGCGCGATGGGCAGCATTCAGTCGCGTCAGTGCGGCCAGCGACTTCTTTATTGAGCAGGCATTGCGTGACCCTGTGATGTTGCTGGAATTGGCGAGCTTCGGCGAACTGGACCGCAACTTCGCTCCCGGTGAGCTGTGCGGGCAAATTGCTGCTGCCGTGCAGCAGGCGCAAACCGATGAGGAGTTGGGCCGCGTATTGCGTCGCCAGCGCACGCGTCACCAAGTCCGCATCATCTGGCGCGACCTGACTCGCCAGGCGGATTTGATCGAAACCTGCCGCGACCTGTCGGACATGGCCGATGCTTGCATCGATCAGGCCTACCGCTGGCTGTACGAGCGTCACTGCCAGCAGTTCGGCACGCCGATCGGGCAGCGCAGCGGCGAGCCGCAGCCGATGGTAATTCTGGGCATGGGCAAGCTCGGGGCTGTGGAGCTGAACCTCTCATCGGACATCGACCTGATCTTCGCCTATCCCGAAGGCGGTGAAACGGTCGGGGCCAAGCGCCCGCTGGATAATCAGGAGTTCTTCATTCGTTTGGGGCAGCGGCTGATCAAAGCGCTGGACCCGATGACCGTCGACGGCTTCGTGTTCCGCGTCGACATGCGCTTGCGCCCGTATGGGTCGTCGGGGGCGTTGGTGCTGAGCTTCAATGCGCTGGAGCAGTATTACCAGGATCAGGGCCGCGACTGGGAGCGTTACGCAATGATCAAGGCCCGCGTGGTGGCGGGCGATCAAGTCATGGGCGCGCAATTGCTCGATCTGTTGCGCCCGTTCGTGTACCGGCGCTACCTCGATTTTTCTGCGATTGAAGCGCTGCGCACCATGAAACAGCTGATTCAGCAGGAAGTACGACGCAAAGGCATGGCCGACAACATCAAGCTGGGGGCGGGCGGGATTCGCGAAGTTGAATTCATTGCCCAAGCCTTCCAGTTGATTCACGGGGGGCGCGACCTGAGTTTGCAACAACGCCCGCTGCTGAAAGTGTTGAGCATTCTGGAGGGGCAGGGCTATTTGCCACCTGCGGTGGTCAGTGAACTGCGCGAGGGCTATGAATTTCTGCGCTACACCGAACACGCGATTCAGGCGATTGCCGATCGTCAGACCCAGATGCTGCCCGACAGCGAGCTGGATCAGGCGCGCATTGCTTTCATGATGGGGTTTACCAATTGGGCCGCCTTCCACACGCAACTCATGGCGTGGCGAGGGCGAATTGACTGGCATTTCCGTCAGGTGATTGCCGACCCGGACGATGAAGAAGACATCGATGAGGGTGAGTTGATTGTCGGCGGGGAGTGGTTGCCGCTGTGGGAAGAAGTTCAGGACGACGCAGCGGCGTGCGTTCAACTGGAAGAGGCCGGGTTTGTCGATGCGCCGAAAGCGCTGAAACAACTGGCCAGCCTGCGTTCAAGCCCGCAATTGCGCGCGATGCAGCGCTTGGGGCGTGAGCGTCTCGACGCGTTTATCCCGCGCTTGCTGGCCCAGGCGGTTGAGCATGCCAACCCGGACTTGGTTCTGGAGCGGGTGTTGCCGCTGGTGGAAGCCGTGGCCCGACGCTCGGCGTATCTGGTGCTGTTGACCGAAAACCCCGACGCCCTGCGCCGTCTGTTGACCTTGTGCGCGGCGAGCCCGTGGATTGCCGAGCAAATCACGCGTTTCCCGCTGCTGCTTGATGAATTGCTCAATGAAGGCCGTCTGTTCAAGCCGCCCCTGGCGCCGGAGCTGGCAGCGGAGTTGCGTGAGCGCCTGACGCGCATTCCCGAGGACGACCTTGAACAACAGATGGAAGCACTGCGTAACTTCAAGCTTGCGCACCGCTTGCGCGTGGCTGCGTCGGAAATTGCGGGCAGCCTGCCGTTGATGAAGGTCAGCGACTACCTGACCTGGCTGGCCGAAGCCATTCTGGAGCAAGTGCTGGCGCTGGCCTGGCGGCAGACGGTTGCCAAATATGGCACCCCGCAGCGTACCGACGGCAGTCTGTGCGACCCGGGCTTTATTATTGTCGGCTACGGAAAAGTGGGTGGGATCGAGCTGGGACACGGTTCGGATCTGGACCTTGTATTCATCCACGACGGTGACCCGAATGCCGATACCGACGGACCTAAACCCATCGACAGCGCCCAGTTCTTTACTCGCCTGGGGCAGCGAATCATTCACTTGCTCACCGCGCAAACGACCTCTGGCCAGTTGTATGACGTCGATATGCGCTTGCGTCCGTCGGGCGCTTCCGGGTTGCTGGTCAGTTCGCTCGGAGCCTTTGAGCGGTATCAGGAAAATGAAGCCTGGACCTGGGAGCATCAAGCATTGGTACGGGCCCGTGTGCTGGTGGGCTGCAAGCAAGTGGGCAGCGCATTTGAGAAGGTGCGCGCCGGTGTGCTGGGCCGCGAACGGGACTTGCCCACGTTGCGTCAGGAGGTCAGCGAGATGCGGGCCAAGATGCGCGACAACCTTGGCACCCGCATGACCGCCGCCGGCCTGGGTGAAAATGCCTTCGAGGCCACGGTGCCGTTCGACCTCAAGCAGGACGCCGGAGGTATCGTCGATATTGAATTTATGGTGCAATACGCGACCCTTGCATGGGCGCGGGAGTACCCGCAGTTGCTTCGTTTCACCGATAACATCCGCATTCTGGAAGGGCTGGAGGAGGCCGGGTTGATGCCCGCTGCCGATGCCAGCCTGTTGCGTGAGGCGTACAAGGCCTTTCGCGCGGTTGCCCACCGCCAGGCTTTGCAGAAGGAAGCCGGGGTGGTCACGGGCGATCAGTTTGTCGTCGAACGTCAGAACGTACGGCGCATTTGGTCTGAGCTGGGCCTGGGCCCGGTCAGCCAGAACACAGAGTTAAAGCTGTAAAACGTATCCGGCGGGCCCATAAGGTCCGTCCAATTTGCCTGTCGTCTCAAGGCGCAGGTGCTGGATTCTTTGAGGAGCGTAATGATGTCGATGGCTGATCGTGATGGTGTGATCTGGTATGACGGCAAGCTGGTGCCGTGGCGTGACGCGACAACCCACGTGCTGACCCATACCCTGCACTACGGCATGGGCGTGTTTGAAGGTGTGCGTGCCTACGAAACCCCGCAGGGCGCGGCGATTTTCCGCCTGCAGGCACACACTGACCGCCTGTTCGATTCGGCCCACATCATGGGCATGAAGATCCCGTTCAGCAAAGACGAAATCAACGAAGCGACCCGCGTAGCGGTGCGTGAAAACAACCTCGACAGCGCCTACATTCGCCCGATGGTGTTCTACGGATCTGAAGCCATGGGCCTGCGTGCCACCGGGCTGAAAGTCCACGTAATCATCGCGCCGTGGAGCTGGGGAGCCTACATGGGCGCCGAAGCACTGGAAGTCGGGATCAAGGTGCGTACCAGCTCCTTCACCCGTCACCATGTGAACATTTCCATGACCCGTGCCAAGGCCAACGGTCACTACATCAACTCGATGCTGGCCCTGCAGGAAGCGATTTCCGGCGGTGCCGATGAAGCGCTGTTGCTGGACCCGGAAGGTTTCGTGGCCGAAGGCTCGGGCGAGAACGTGTTTCTGGTCAAGGATGGTGTGATCTACACCCCGGACGTGACGGCGTGCCTCAACGGCATCACCCGCAGCACGATCCTGACCCTGGCCACCGAGCTGGGTTACAAATTTGTTGAAAAACGCATCACCCGCGACGAGGTGTACATCGCCGACGAAGCGTTCTTCACCGGCACCGCCGCTGAGGTGACGCCGATTCGTGAAGTCGACGGGCGTCAAATCGGGATCGGCCGCCGTGGCCCGATCACCGAAAAACTGCAAAAGGCTTACTTTGATCTGGTCACCGGCAAAACGTCGGCCCACGCCGAGTGGCGTACACTGGTCAAATAAAGCGAAATGGCATCACAGCGGGGAGGCGAAAGCCTGAGTCCCGCCAGTTAAGAAAAGGCTGCCCCTGCACGAGTGAGTTCGCTCACTCCTGCGGTTGATTGCGCTTGACTGGCGAGCATCAGGCGAATGCCTCCCTTGCTTGTTTATGGAAACTTATGAAAATTTTGATCGTTGGGCCCAGCTGGGTCGGTGACATGGTGATGGCGCAGACACTGTTCCAGTGCCTGAAACAGCGTCACCCGGAGTGCGAAATCGATGTGCTGGCCCCCGAGTGGAGCCGGCCGATACTCGAACGCATGCCTGAAGTTCGCCAGGCCTTGAGCTTCCCGCTCGGCCACGGCGCACTGGAACTGGCCACGCGGCGCAAGATCGGCAAGTCCCTCAAGGGTCAGTACGATCAGGCCATCCTGCTGCCCAATTCGCTGAAATCGGCGCTGGTGCCGTTTTTTGCCGCAATTGCTAAACGTACAGGCTGGCGCGGCGAATTTCGCTACGGCCTGCTGAACGATGTGCGCACGCTCGACAAAGAGCGCTATCCGCTGATGATCGAGCGTTTCATGGCGCTGGCGTATGAACCGGGCGTCGAATTGCCCACGCCGTACCCGCGGCCCTCTTTGCAGATCGACCCGCAAAGCCGCGATGCCGCGTTGAACAAATTCGGTCTGACCCTTGATCGCCCGGTGCTGGCGCTGTGCCCGGGCGCCGAATTTGGTGAGTCCAAACGCTGGCCGTCCGAGCACTACGCCAAAGTTGCCGAGCAGAAAATCCGTGAAGGCTGGCAAGTGTGGTTGTTCGGTTCGAAAAACGATCACGCGGTGGGCGAAGACATCCGCGCGCGCTTGATCCCCGGCTTGCGTGAAGAGGCGGTCAACCTCAGCGGCGACACATCGTTGGCCGAGGCGATTGATCTGCTGTCCTGCGCAGATTCGGTCGTGTCCAACGACTCGGGCCTGATGCACGTGGCGGCTGCGCTGAACCGCCCGCTGGTGGCGGTGTACGGCTCAACCTCGCCAGGTTTCACGCCCCCGCTCGCGGACAAGGTCGAGATCGTGCGCCTGGGGCTCGAATGCAGCCCGTGTTTTGAGCGCACCTGCCGTTTCGGTCATTACAACTGCCTGCGCGAACTGCTGCCGCAACTCGTCGTGGATGCCTTGCAGCGTTTGCAGGGCTCACCGGTCGAGGTTCACTAGGTGCGTGTTCTGTTGGTGAAAACCTCATCCCTTGGGGATGTGATTCATGCCTTGCCTGCGCTGACCGACGCCGCGCGAGCGATTCCGGGCATCACGTTTGACTGGGTGGTGGAAGAAGGTTTTGCCGAGATCCCGACTTGGCACCCGTCAGTGGGCAAAGTGATTCCCGTGGCAATTCGCCGCTGGCGCAAAAATATCTGGGAAACCTTCAAAAGCGGTGAATGGCGACGTTTCAAGCAAAGCCTGCGCGCTGAAAAATACGATCTTGTCATCGACGCGCAGGGCTTGCTCAAAAGTGCGTGGCTGACGCGCTACGTCAAAGCACCGGTCGCGGGGCTTGATCGTGACTCAGCCCGTGAGCCTCTGGCAAGCCGCTTTTACCAGCGCCGCCTGGCTGTGGCCCGCGGCCAGCACGCCGTCGAACGGTTGCGTCAGTTGTTTGCTGTTGCGCTGGGTTACGACTTGCCCAAAGGCTTGGGCGATTACGGGCTGGATGTCGACCGGTTGGTCGAGTTGCCGCGTCAAAAGCCGTTTGTCCTGTTTCTGCACGGCACTACGTGGGACACCAAGCACTGGCCCGAAGTGTACTGGCGTGACCTGGCCATTCGCATGGGGCACTTGGGCGTTCAGGTGCGCTTGCCTTGGGGCAATCCGGTCGAGAAGGCCCGTGCGCAACGTATCGCCAGTGAGTTGCCCCACGTCGTCGTGCTGCCCAAGTTGAATCTGGCGGGCGTTGCCAAAGTGCTGGCCAGCGCCAGTGCCTGTGTGGCAGTGGACACGGGCCTCGGGCACCTGGCGGCGGCACTGGATGTGCCGACCATTTCCCTGTTCGGCCCGACAAATCCCGGTCTGACAGGCGCCTACGGCAAGGTGCAAATCCACCTCGCCAGCGATTTTCCGTGCGCCCCGTGCCTGCAGAAAAAATGCACGTACCAGCCGACTGCACAGGACCAGCAGCGGTTTGACCTGAAAGCCGAGTGGCCCTTGTGCTTCACTCGTTTGAACCCCGAGCGTGTTGCAAGTCGATTAAGCACGTTGTTACTGGCTGAGGAACTGCGCTGATGCAACTGGCTTTTGTCCTGTACAAATACTTTCCGTTTGGCGGTCTGCAGCGGGACTTTATGCGCATTGCGCTGGAGTGCCAGAAGCGCGGGCACCAGATCCGCGTCTACACCATGATCTGGGAAGGTGATATCCCGCCGGGTTTTGAAGTGCTGGTGGCGCCGGTCAAGGCGTTCTTCAATCACACGCGCAATGAAAAAATGCTCGCCTGGATGCAGGCCGATCTGGCCAAACGCCCGGTGGATCGTCTGATTGGCTTCAACAAAATGCCGGGGCTGGACGTGTATTACGCTGCCGACGGCTGTTTTGAAGACAAGGCGCAAAACCTGCGGCACTCGATGTACCGCTATTTCAAGCGCTACAGGCACTTTGCCGAGTACGAGCGTGCGGTGTTCGACAAGCAGGCCAAAACCGAAATCCTGATGATTTCCGAAGTCCAGCAACCTTTGTTCATCAAGCACTATGGCACCCCGATCGAGCGTTTCCATTTGCTGCCGCCGGGCATTGCGCTGGATCGCCGTGCGCCGCCGAATGCGGCCGACATTCGCGCGGATTTCCGGCGTGAATTCAAGCTCGCGGACGATGATTTGCTGCTGGTGCAGATTGGCTCAGGCTTCAAGACCAAAGGCGTGGATCGCAGCCTTAAAGCGCTGGCAGCATTGCCCGCCGAGCTTAAAAAACGTACCCGATTGTTTGTAATCGGTCAGGACGACCCCAAAGTCTTTCAATTGCAAAGCGCCACATTGGGGCTGGGCGAGCATGTGCAGTTCATGAAAGGGCGCAGCGACATCCCGCGCTTTTTGTTGGGCGCGGACGTGCTGATTCACCCGGCCTACAACGAAAACACTGGCACCGTACTGCTTGAAGCGCTGGTAGCCGGCTTGCCGGTGCTGGTCAGCGCGGTATGCGGTTATGCCCACTACATTGCCGAAGCAGATGCCGGGCGTGTGCTGGACGAGCCGTTTGAGCAGGCGCAACTCAATGAGTACCTGACCCACATGTTGTCCGATGATGCTGCGCGCGCGGCCTGGAGCCAAAACGGCCTGGCCTTCGCGCAGACGGCCGACCTCTATAGCATGCCGCAGCACGCTGCGGATGTGATTCTGGCGGAGCAACACTGATGAAACTGATACTTGCCGAACCGTTCAAGCGCTTGTGGGCCGGACGCGATGCGTTCACCGAAGTCGAGCGTCTGGAAGGCGAGGTTTACCGCGAGCTGGAAGGCCGACGTACGTTGCGTACTGAGGTCGACGGGCGTGGTTTCTTTGTAAAAATCCACCGTGGCATTGGCTGGGGCGAAGTGTTCAAGAATCTGCTGACCGCCAAGTTGCCTGTGCTCGGCGCAGGTCAGGAGTGGCGTGCCATCAACCGTCTGCACGAGGTCGGCGTCCCCACCATGACTGCTGTGGCCTACGGCGAGAAAGGCAGTAACCCGGCCGCACAGCACTCGTTCATCATCACCGAAGAGCTGGCACCGACCGTCAGCCTCGAAGATTTCAGCCTCAACTGGGTCAAGCAACCGCCGCAGCCCTCGCTCAAACATGCGCTGATCGCTGAAGTGGCACGCATGACCGGCATGATGCATCGCGCTGGCGTTAACCACCGCGACTGTTACATCTGCCACTTTTTGCTGCACACCGATAAGCAGGTGACGGCGGATAATTTCCGTTTGTCGATCATCGACCTGCACCGTGCCCAAACCCGCCCGGTCATCAGCCGCCGCTGGCGTAACAAGGATCTGGCCGCCCTGTATTTCTCGGCGCTGGACATCGGTTTGACCCGGCGCGACAAATTGCGTTTTTTGCGCGGTTACTTCCAGATGCCATTGCGTCAGATTTTGCGTGATGAAGCTCGCCTGCTGGCCTGGCTGGAAGGCAAGGCAAAAAAACTCTACGAACGCAAAGTGCGTTATGGGGATGCACTCTAATGGCGGGCTGGAATCTGGACCCCGCTTACAGCGCGCTGGCCCGCGACTTCGGCACGCTGGACGCCGTGTTCGCCCTCAAGGGCGAGCACCTGACCCGCGACCCGCTGTCCGAGGTCATCCGTGTTCAACGCGAGGGCGTCAATTACTACGTCAAACGCTACACCGGTGCTGGCAAAGGGCTGCGTCGCTATTTGGGCCGCCCACGCGTGAAGTCCGAATGGCAAAACCTCAAGCGGTTTGCCAAGTGGGGCATTCCGACGGCTGACGTGGTGGCCTGGGGTCTTGAGCGTAAAGGCCTGGCTTACGACCGCGGCGCCATGATCACCCGCGAATTGCCCAACACCCGCGACTTGTCCGAGCTGGCAGACAACAACGATCCGCTGCTCAAAGATCGCGCGTGGGTAGACGGTGTCAGCCGCCAATTGGCGCGCTACACCAAAACCATGCACGACCACCGCTTTACCCATAACGATTTGAAATGGCGCAACTTGCTGATCGACGATCAGGCGCAGTTGTATTTGATCGACTGCCCCAACGGCGACTTCTGGCGCGGTTTCTGGCTCAAGTACCGCATCACCAAAGACTTGGCGTGCCTCGACAAAGTGGCCAAATACCACCTTTCGGCCACCCAGCGCCTGCGTTTTTATTTCCAATACACCGGACGCACGCGACTTACTGGGGCGGACAAGGAACGCGTCCGTCATATCGTGCGTTTTTTTGAGGGCCGGGAATGACTGATTTTGTGGCAGACGCTGATCGCGCACTGTTGGAGCGCCAGGGTCTGGCTGACTTCGACGCGTTATGGAACTTGCAACTCGAGGCCGTTGACGAGCCCAATACCAGCCGCGGCGGCTGGAGCAGCGTGTTTCGCATGGACCTCGACGGTCAGGGTTTTTACCTCAAACGTCAGAGCAATTACCTGACCCGGACGTTGCATAGCCCGTTGGGTGAACCGAGTTTTGCCCGTGAATTTCGCAATATTCAACGCTATCAGCAGCTGGGTATTCCGGCGCTGGAAGCGGTGTTTTTTGGTGAGCGCAAAGTCGGCGGCGAGCGTCGGGCAATTCTGATGACCCGTGCGCTGGATGGTTGGAACGACCTCGACTCGCTGCTGGAGCAATGGACGCAACTGACGGCCGAACAGCGCCAGGCCATCTTGCAGGCGTGTGGTCAGTTGGCGCAGCGTCTGCATGCGGTGCGTCAGGTGCATGGTTGTTTTTATCCCAAGCACATCTTCTTGCAGCCCGATGGCCAGGCGTATCGCGCTCAGTTGATCGACCTGGAGAAAACCCGGCCTTTGCTGCTGGGCCAACGTGATCGGGTTAAAGACCTTGAGCCGTTATTACGCCGCGCTCAGGTCTGGACCGAGGCCGACGTGCGCGCGATGCTGGCGGCCTACCTCGACCAACCGCTGGACAGCGGTCTGGTCAACGCGTGGTATCAACGTCTGAATGTGCGCCGTCATCAAAAGGAGAACCGCTGATGCGTCTATCCGAACTGCAAAAAGCCGGGCGCGCCCCGGGTTTGCCGTTGAGTATTGAGCTGGCGGATGCGGCCGGGCCTGCGCAGTTGCAATTGCTCACGTTGTTGCGCGTTTTGCCGGGCCAGCGTTATGTCGGTGCAGGCGTATGGCGAGGTCGTACGGTGCTGGCCAAATTGATGGTAGGCAGCAAGGCTGCTCGCAACTTTGAGCGGGAGCTGGCGGGCGTCCGTGTGCTGGCCGAGCAAGGGCTGACGACGCCGTTGTTATTGGCAGACGGTTTGCAGGAAGGTGAGGGCGGCTGGCTGCTGTTTGAGTTTCTGGAGCACGCCGAGAGCCTGGGCGCTGCCTGGCGTGCCGTGCAGGACTTACCGGTGCTGGCGGACGAGCAACAAACCGTATTGGCACAAGCCCTTGAGGTCATTGGCCAGATGCACCTCAAAGGGGTCTGGCAGCAAGATCTTCATCTTGACAACCTGCTGCGTCAGAACGGCAAGCTGTATGTGATCGACGGTGATGGCATTTGCGTCGAGACGGCGGGCAAGCCGCTGTCGCGGCAAAAAGTGCTGGAAAACCTTGGGGTGTTCTTTGCCCAGTTGCCCAAAAGCCTTGAGCCTTATATCGAGGAGTTGCTGGTGCATTACCTGCTCAGCAACGGTGAGCACGCCCTGCCGCTCGAAGCGTTACTTAAACAGGTCGAGAAAGTGCGCGCCTGGCGCCTGAATGACTTCCTCAACAAAGTGGGGCGCGATTGTTCGTTGTTCAGCGTGCAGCGTGGGGCGATGGCCTTGCGCGCCGTACGACGTGGAGAAGAGTCCGCCATGCTGCCGGTGCTGGCCAGGGCGGATGCGTTGCTCGATCAGGGCCATCTTTACAAAACCGGCGGCGCAGCCAGTGTCGGCAAGGTCGAGGTGGACGGTCGCACGCTGGTGATCAAGCGTTACAACATCAAAGGCTTTGCCCATTGGCTCAAGCGTTTCTGGCGGCCGAGTCGTGCCTGGCACTCCTGGCGTGAAGGCAACCGGCTGGCATTCCTCGGGATCGCAACGCCCAAGCCGCTGGCGTTATTGGAAACCCGCTTTTTGTGGCTGCGTGGCAAGGCGTATCTGGTGACCGACTTCTTGCCCGGCCCGGACATCATTGAGCGTTTTGCGCCTTACGTCGACAGCGGCGACGCGCCAGAAGCCGAACTGCAGGCGCTGGATCACCTGTTCGCGGACTTGATCCGCGAGCGCATCAGCCACGGTGATTTGAAGGGTCACAATGTGTTTTGGCAAACAGAGCCGGCTCCCGGTCGTTGGGCGCTGATTGATCTCGACTCAATGTGCCAGCACCGTAGCGATGCCAGCTTTGCGCCGGCCTACGCCCGTGATCGGGCGCGGTTTATGCGCAACTGGCCAGCAGACAGCGCGCTGTATCAGGTAATCGACGGTCGCCTGCCCAAGAAACCCGGTGTCGAGTCATAACGCCCGGCCCTCGTATCGTCGTTGCCGAGGGGCGGGGAAGTGTGCGCTCTTTTGGTAGACGCTTCACAGACCTCGCCCTCGTCAATGAGGTCAGGCCGCAGCTGTGCAGACGGCGAGCGGGGTTCAGTGAACCAGCCGCACGCCTATCCTGTGCAGATCATGTTTAAGGTCGACGAGAAAGTCGTAGCGTTTTTGGTGAATGCTGCCCCAGCCGGGACGGTCAATATAAAACTGCCCGTCATCCTGAGTGCGGATGGGCGTACGGATAATCTCGTTAGATGTGGATCGGTGAATGATTTGCCCCCCGTCCGGCGCGTTATCAAATAGAAATAGACCGGGCTGGTGCAGTTTTGCTTCGATGTGCTCAGGCGTCAGGCCCAGTTTTATTGGCTCCGCGCCGCTGATTTTGACTTCAAGCCAGTAATCGTTTTTCAGGAAGTTATGCCCGAGGATGCCGCTTTTAGGCACTATTTGGCTAATGTTTTGCCGCAGTTGATATTTGCTGCCCGAAGCCGAGTCTGAAACGCGAACGCCGATCACGCCTTGCAGTTCTGCGAGTCCGGGCACCCCCTTGAACCGGTTCGCATGGGTATTTCCCGTCAAAGCAATCCACTTTTGGCCGCCGTTTTTTGCCTGATGGGTTCGGATAACCTGTGAGGCGAAGTAGCTAAACATGGCATGGCGTTGAATATTGGGGCCATCCGTGTTCATGCCTTGCGGGTTATAGCTGGCCATGCAATCGAGTGCGACGATCTCCAGGCCGTGGCGCCTTGCCTCTCGTACCAACTGGCTATACGTGTGATCGCTGGAAGCCGGAAGTTGGTGCCCTCTGTCCTGATCTTTAAGGAACGACTTTAAGGCCGGGGGCATTTTTCCGGTTTTGGCATAGTCATCCAGCATCGATTGATGCAGATCGGTTTGAAGGTGCTCCAGGTAAATCACCTTCACATCATGGGCGGCCAATTCCCCCATGTGTTTGATAAGCACTTTCTTGGCACTCAGGTCGGAATGACTTTCCCCGATGACAATGCCTCGGGACTCTTCAAACAACGATCTGAACAGATCGTCGGGCGTTGTTTTTACCGGCAGTGCAGGGCGCGTGGGTCGAGGTTTTACAGGCTCTTTGGCGAAAAATGTCTGGGCGTCGGCAAACAGCTTAAGGCGCAGTTGAGTAAAAAAATTCGCCGTGCGCGCATGCTCGGGATTGATGGAGAAATAGTGAGCGTCAAGCAGGCGGGGGTGGTGAGCGAT
Source organism: Pseudomonas sp. WS 5071 (assembly GCF_012985765.1). NCBI lineage: Bacteria > Pseudomonadati > Pseudomonadota > Gammaproteobacteria > Pseudomonadales > Pseudomonadaceae > Pseudomonas > Pseudomonas sp. WS 5071. The sequence continues at coordinate 21,723 of NZ_JAAQWY010000001.1, forward strand.
CAGGTTTTGCACCTGGGCATGAACATGTGCAGGCACATCGTACTCGCTCAGCAGGCTGGCCGGTGCCTCGACGGGCACATCAAGATGATGGAGTGTCAACGGTTCCCAACGCTTTTGAGCGCCTGATCCCGATTTGATTTCCCAGCGCCTTGACTCCAGGCGCACCTTGAATGGGCCTGTCACAGTGGCGGTGCCCAGGGGTGTCTTCAGGTACCAATGGCGGCCCATCCAGCCTTTGTAAACTTCAAATACCAGGCCACTTTGTTCGATGTAGTGTTTGTCGCTTACCTGATAAATGCCATGGGCGTCTGCGCTGTGTGCGCTGAGGTCAATATCGCTCACCCGCGCATGTTTGATTAGCCGTGTAATGCCGCTGTTCTGTGTCAGCAAGGGGGATTGATCGTCCACGTCCCAGCGCCCTGCTGACAGTTCCCGCACGGGTGTTTGATGGCGTGCGCCAGGATGGCGTTCGTCAATGATGCGCCACGTGGTATCCAGGCTGTCGTAGCGGGCGCGATACCGATGACCCTTGGCATCTTCCACATAGTGCAGGGCCGTGCCCGAGGTGCCTGAGGTCGATTCGTACACGCCTGCGCCATATTCTGCGCCCGTGCGCAAAGTCAGGCCTGTCGAGTCACCTTGACTGGCGGCCCCGGCGTTGAGCCGTGGCGCGGGTGATTTGACGCGCTGGCGTATGGCGCGTGCGAAAACCGCCGAGCCTGCAAAGTCCGATACGCCATCGGTTACGTGGGAAATAGCCCCCATGAAGTGCAGAAAGGCTTCGTGTTCTTCGTCGCGCTTCAGTGCGTCAACGCCTTGTGCGACTTGAAACACAAAGCGTGCCGCGACCAGAGGGAGTAGAAACTTGGTGGGCAGTACGAAGGAAACAACGTCAACAATTGCCAGTGCAGCCTCCTTGGCGGTGTTGACATTGCTTTCATACGTGGAGGTGGTTTGTTCATCCGCATCCCTGAAGGCGTAGGACACTTCGTTGTTATAAGACGCCTCGAATACGTTCTCCGGGATGATCGGCAACTGGACCGTGGCTGCGTCCAGTCCTGTTTTCAGCAGGGGCTTGAGATAAGGCCAACTGGCAGAGGTCACGCGCTGTTGCAGGTAGTTGTGCAGCGTGGGTCGCGACAGCATCTGGCCCAACTCACTGCGCGAGTGTGCAACCACAAACCAGGTCTTGTCGGGCGCATCGGGCAAGTAGCAGAGCAGGTCTGTTGAGTCGGTCGAGCTGAACACCAGCACGCCGGGCAGCAGGTTTTTATTCACCTGTAGCAGGTGCGCCCTGAACGGTGCCCGCAATGGGTTGCCGGGTTGATCGAGGACGGTCTGAATCCGGGCTGCCTGATCCGGACTCAGGGTGCCTGCCAGCCGGGCTTCAAGCATATCCAGCTGTAGCTGCGCCCGCCTGAGCGCCACATAGCGCTCTTTGCGCCAGCCCGCCTGAGCCGAGTTGACCAGCATCTCGTTGAGGTGAGCCTTATAGCGCTCGCCCACATCGACCGTACGCACCAGCCCTTTGACGTAATGTTTGGTCAGTCGCGCGTGTGGTGCGCCGTTGACGTCGATGACCTGAGCCGTGAGGGCAAACGTTACGTCCCACACGCCGACATTGGACAGCGCTAATTGGGTAAGGCTGAGTCGTGTGGTCTTGTAGCTGATGGAGGGGCCTGTCCTGCCAATACTGTTCCCCGCTGTGTAGGCCGAGCCAAAAATAGGGTAGATAACAGGCCCTGTCTGGATGGCCTCTGTGGTCAGGACGTAAACGGCATCTGGATTAATCTCAATGCCAAGGTCAATGTTGACCTGCTGTTTGAGTTGAGCCTTGGCGTACTCCAGCAGGGTTTGTTTTTTACCGCTGTGGGCGATGGGCTGCGCGTGCAGGGATTCTGAGGCTTCTTGTGCGTGAATCAGTTGATTTGTGGCCAGACGCCACTGTGCCTTTTCATCGTCCGTGGCGGTTTTGAGCCACTGCGGCAACTGTTGTTCAAACAGGCGGGCATATCGCGCGCGCAGGATGGCTGCGGGGTTTACGAACCAGCCAGCAGTCAGGGCCTGTTCGATCTGCTCAAACAGCGTGTCGGGGCTAACGGCTGCAAGCCCTGCCGTCTGGCCGCGTCGGGCGAGGGCGCAGGCATGCATCACGTCATGCGCGAGTTTGTCGATTAAATGCCCGGTATAGAGCTCCGGGGCGTTCCGGTCAGTTGCAACCAGCGTGACATGCTCCAGCGCGTGAACCTGTGTCTGCTCCTTGGCCAGAACCCCTCTGAGCAACGCCGCTCGTTGGTAAGGGTCCTTGAGCCTTGCGTGGAGTTCGTGCGTGAACTGCTGAAGTGAATCGAATGCCTCAATACCGTTATCCGGCGTATAGAGCACCATCTGACTCGATGCATTGGCCGTCTTTTGGTCCAGGGTTTTATCGGCAATGACGAAGGTGCCTGCCAGCTTGATATCGAGCATGGGTCTTTCAGCTTTCAGGAACACTTCATACACAGTCAGTTGGGCTTGCGACTGGGGAACAGATGCCTGAGTGCCGAAAAAGTGCTGAATGGCCTCGACCGCTGTACGGCTGAGGGTCTGGTCCGCAAGGCGCACCGCCGCTTCGTCCAGCACAAGATCTGTCAGGCACTGTGTCAGCCATTGTTGAGGCGCCAGAGACGCGTAAGCGGCATGCGGTGTTTGCCAAAATTCAGCCAGGGCATCGCGTGCGCAAAAGTCATAATTGCGAATGACATATTCAAGGTAGCTTTCGAGGTCGGCAGGGGGCAGCCCCGCGAGGCGTTGCTGCTCGATTAATGAGTAAGCGTGGCTGTAAACGTGGGTTGAGCCTTGTACGAAGGTAGGAGTGCTTTGAGTCGAAAAGCATTCCTCAATATGAGAGCTGATGGTTCTGCTGATGAGCACCGGTGATTGCCCGGGCTCGGGTGGCGCAGGATGGTTGATGTGCAAGTCCTGCGTGCGGCTGTCGCGGGGTATCCGCGGGAAGCGTGCGCGCAGCCGATGATTAAACGCGTCTTCAAGCGTAGGCAAATGCCCGCGCAGGGTGTGCAGTTTCAGCGCGGCACTTTTGAGGCGGTTCAGGTGAAGGGTCATGAGGCATCCCTGTCAATGCCCGCGCGGGAATCGCGCGGGTCTGTGCTGACAGGGGATCTCAGAACATTCAGCTCATGGCATTAGATAGATAGCGCGCGATGGCGCGCCCTCATCCCGCTTTAAAAGCTGTATTGCGCACCGGCTCCCGCATACCACGAGCGGCCGGGGGCGGCCTCGTAGAAGCGTTCGTTACCGTCGGCCACAATCACCGAGCCCACGTACTGGCGGTCCAGCAGGTTGTCCAGGCGCAGGGTCTGGTGGAAGGTCCAGTGTTCGACCTTCTGCTCAAAGCGTGCCCGCCAGTTGAAGACGCTGTAAGCCGGTGCCGCTTTTTTGCTGTTGGTGTCCTCGACGTACACCTTGCTGCGGTACATGCCTTCGACGGCAGTGCTGACCCAGTCAGCGGGCTTCCAGTTCACTTCGGCAAACAGCGTGGTTTGAGGTACGCCGGGCAGGTAATTGCCTTTGTCTACCGGGCCTTTGGTGCTGGCGAAATCACTGTCGTAGGTCGCTTGCAGGCGGGTGTAGGCGAGGGAGGTGGTCCAGTGTTCGCTGAGCTGACTTTCGACGCCCAGCTCGAAGCCGCGACGCAGGGTGCGACCGGCGTTTTGGTAACTGGTACGTCCACCGACCGAGCCTGCCACCACTAATTCATCTTCAGTAGTGATTTGAAAAATGGCGGCGTTAATGCGTGTGTTGTTGAGCTGTGCTTTGAGGCCCACTTCGTACTGCGTGCTTTCAGAAGGTTTCAGGCCGAAGTTGAAGCCTTCCTGGTTTCCCGGCGCGTAGGCCAGTTCGGCTTGAGTGGGTGTTTCGAACCCTTTTCCAGCACTGATATAGCCATGCAGCTCAGGTGTGAAGGCATACATCACGCTCATCGACGGCGTTGCTTTTTCATAACGTTTGGTGCCGCTGGCGTCACCGTTGCTCAAAAAGTGATCGTCGACATCCATTTCCATAGTGCTGTAGCGCAACCCGGCTTGAAGTGTCCAATCATCTATGGCCCAGTTTGCTTGCACGAATGGGTCCAGGCTGCGTGCTGTGTCTACTTCGTCGCGACGCATTTCACCTTTAACGCCTAGCTGGTCGCCATTGTAGTTTTGATAGCCATGACGGTTATCACGACTCTGATCAAAGTCCAGGCCGCTGATGATAACCAGTTCACCCGGTGCACTATCTATGGGTTGAATCCAATGCACATTGGCACCGTAAAACTTACGGTCAAATTGAACGACACCTCCACCGCGAGCGTTTGCCGGGTTGAGTGTATTGGTATTCCCGATGTACTTAGGAATCGCCAAATACTGAATCACGCTGCGCGTGCCGGTGTACGCATTGACCTGCAAGGTCGCGTCGCCGAAGTAGCGCTCGTAGTTCATGCCCAGTTGCTGATGATCGATGCTTTTGCGCGTGTTGTACTTGATTGCATTGGGCGTGACCGAGCGCGGGTCTGCCTTGTAGGCCTCCCAGCTTTGGCCCAGTGGATCCTGTGTGCCGTTTTGCTCAAGGCTGCTGTAGATCAGCGCCAGTTTGCTGTCGTCATCGGGCTTGAGGTTGAGCTTGGCGAACGTCTGATCGCGGCGCGCGGCGCTGTGGTCGCGGTAGCCGTCGGTGTCCATGCGCGAAGCATCGAGCACAAAGCCAACGCCCTCAGCGGCGCCTTCTGCCGTCAGGTGGTTTTTGCTCAGCCCGTCGCTGCCCACCAGGGTTTCAGCGCCGATGCGGGGCGGGCCTTCGCCATCGCGGGAAAACATCTGGATCACGCCACCGGCATTGCTGCCGTACAGCGTGGCTGCCGGGCCTCGAAGGACTTCGATGCGCTCGGCTGTGTCGAGGTTAAATGTCGCGGCCTGACCCTGACCGTCCGGGGTGCTGGCGGGAATACCGTCTGCAATCAGTTTGATGCCGCGCACGCCAAATGCGGAGCGCGCACCAAATCCGCGGGACGAAATTTGCAGGTCCTGCGCATAGTTCTGCCGGTTTTGCACCACCAGCCCCGGCACGCGGGACAGCACTTCCGAGGCGTTGATGCCCAATTGGCCATCGCTGATTTGCTGTTGGTTGATGCTATCGACCGAATAAGGCAAGTCAAAACTCGGGCTGACACTGCGTGATCCGGTGATGACGCTGGGGTCGAGTTCAAGTGTTTCAGCGAAGCTGGGCTGCACAAGGCAAAGGCCCGGCAGTAAAAGGGCAAAGCGGGCGGGTACAAAGCATTTCATGGGGGATATCGGGGTTCCGTGTGACGCGACCCGGCAGGGCGACGGGTTTCAGGCTAGCAGAGGGCGCGCAGTTTAGCGGGCGTAAGAGGCATCAGACGAGAACTTCAGAACGCATGACCTGCGATTCTGTCGGTTCCGGCGCGCAGGCGCGGCAAATAGCGCTGGGTCATTACCGCGCTCTTTACGCTATAATCCCGCCCTTTAGTTGTTTCCTGCGGTGCGGGGAGCACTTCATTTTTTCAGGCGCCCGCCGCCTGCCTGCATTCAAAAGAGGCACAACCTGTGGCATTGACGATTCTTGGCCTGTCCGGCGCCCTGAGCCATGACCCCTCAGCGGCCCTCTATATCGACGGCAAGCTGGTAGCAGCGGCCGAAGAAGAGCGCTTTGTCCGCGACAAGCATGCAAAGCACCGCATGCCTTACGAGTCCGCAAAATTCTGCCTTGAACAAGCGGGTATCAAGCCATCCGACGTTGACGTGGTCGCGATTCCTTTCGCCCCGATCAGCTTGTTCGGTGAGGCGCGCTGGCACTATGCCAAGCGTTACTGGTACGCCCCGGACCGTGCGCTCGACGCGATCCTGATGGGCAATCGTCGCTACAAACGCTACCGCAACAAAATTGTCTGGTGCCTTGAGCAACTGGGTTTCGACCCGAAAAAAATCAAGATCGAACCGGTTGAACACCACCTGGCGCACGCGTCCAGTGCTTACCACTGCTCCGGTTTCAAAGAGAAAACCGCGATTCTGGGCATCGACGGCAAGGGTGAATACGCCACCACCTTCTTCGGCTATGGCGAAAACGGCAAGATCACCAAGATCAAAGAATTCTACGACCCGGACTCCCTCGGCGGCCTGTATGGCGCGATCACCGAGTTCCTCGGGTTCGAGATGCTCGACGGCGAGTTCAAGGTCATGGGCATGGCGCCGTATGGCGATGCCAGCAAATATGATTTTTCGCGTCTGGCCTCGTTCGAAAACGGCGAGCTGGTGATCAACACCGAATACGCCAACGTGATCGGCCTGCGTCGTTACAAAGAGAAAGGCAAGGGGTTCTACTTCTCGCCAAAACTGATCGAGTGGCTGGGGCCAAAGCGTGAAGGCGACATCGCCGATGAACCTTACATCCACTACGCGGCCAGCATGCAGGCGCTGTTCGAAAAACTCTCGCTGCAGATGATCGACTATTACCTGGGTGACATCCTCAAGGAAAGCGGCAAGCTGGCATTCGCTGGCGGTTGTGCGCTGAACGTGAAGCTGAACCAGAAGATCATTGCCCGTCCTGACGTCAAGGAGCTGTTTGTACAACCTGCCTCCGGCGACGCAGGCACGGCAGTGGGGGCGGCGGCCTATGTGTCTGAAGCCCGTGGCGTGCCGGTCGAGAAGATGGAGCACGTGTACCTTGGCCCCGCGTACAGCAACGAAGACGTGATTGCCGCGTGTGCCCGTCACCCGGGCAAACCGGCGTACCGCAAGATCAACAACACGCCTGAGAACATCGCCAAAATCATGGTGGATGGCAATCCGGTAGCCTGGTTCCAGGGCCGTATGGAGTTCGGTCCGCGTGCATTGGGCGGCCGTTCGATCATCGGTTGCCCGAGCAGCGAAGGCGTAGCTGACCGCATCAACGAGCAAATCAAGTTCCGTGAGCGCTGGAGGCCTTTCTGCCCGTCGATGCTCGATACCGTGGCCCCGCAGATGATCAAGGTCGATCACCCGGCACCGTTCATGACCTTCACGTTTGAAGTGGCAGAAGAGTGGAAAACCCGCGTGCCGGAAGTTGTGCACGAAGACGGCACCTCGCGCGCGCAAGTGCTCAAGCGTGAATACAACCCGCGCTACTACGACATGATGAAAGCCCTTGAAGTACTGACCGGCAACGGCGTGTCGCTAAACACCTCGCTGAACCGCCGTGGCGAGCCGATGGTGTGCTCGCCCACTGACGCACTGAACATGTTCTTTGGCTCTGATCTGCAGTACTTGATCATGGAAGACATTCTGGTAGTCAAAGACGGCGCGGATGCTTATGACTCGCTCGACTGAGCGTCATGTGTTGCAGTTCTGCCACGGCTATGACGGGCCGTTTCTGGACTGTGCCCGTCAATACGCCAGCCTGTTCGCGGGCACCGGGTACAAGGTCACCACGGTCTTTCTGACCGGGGCGGCCGATCCCGAAGTGGCGGCGGGCTGCGAGTCGGACGAAGTGCTGTTCATGGAATTCAGCTCCAGCGCCATTCGTGGCCTGAAGCTGGGGGCCATTCGCGCGTTGCGCAAAATCGCCGCCTCGCGCTCGTTCAGTTTTTGCATCGCCCACCGCTTCAAGCCGATTTATATCGCTTTGTTGGCCACCGACTTGCCGGTGATCGGCGTGCATCACGCCTTTGGTGACTACCAGCGCCGCAGTCGCAAGCTGTTTGCGCACCTGTTCCGTAAGCGTCTGAGCCTGCTGGGCGTCTCGGATGCTGTGCGCGATGACATGCGCAAGTGCCTGCCCAAGTGGCCGACCGGGCGTATTCGTACGCTCTACAACCGTCTCGACATCCAGGCAGTTCAAGCCAGCCAGTTGCCACGTGCCGAAGCCCGTGCCGACCTGGGTTTGCCTGCTCAAGCCTTCATCGTGGGCAACGTCGGCCGTCTGCATCCGGACAAGGACCAGGCCACCCTGATTCAGGGTTTTGCCAAGGCATTGCCGCAACTGCCTGCTGGCAGTCAGTTGGTGATTATGGGCAAGGGCCGTCTGGAGCATGACCTCAAGGCGCAGGCCAACGAACTCGGGATCGCCGCTCAGGTGAATTTTCTCGGGCAAGTCCCCGACGCGCGCCGCTTTTTCCGCGCATTCGACGTGTTTGCTCTGAGTTCGGACCACGAGCCCTTTGGCATGGTGCTGCTTGAGGCCATGGCGGCAGGTGTTCCCCTGCTGGCCACGGCGTGTGGCGGTGCCAAGGAAGTGGTCGAAGGCGTGGGGATTTTATTCCCGCTGGGCGACGCTGACCATTTGGCTCAAGGTTTACAGCATTTGGCGCAACTCGATGACGCTCAGCGTCAAGCATGTGCTGAACTGATGCTGGCGCGCCTGCACGAGCGTTTTTCCGATCAGGCTGTACGCGACACGTTTTGGCAGTTGCCGCAAGTCACCGACCTGACTGCGGAGTCCTGATGCTTAATCGATTTCAGGGCTGGCGCGAGCGCGGCTGGCGCGCAGTTGACGCTCACACCTATGCCGCTGCCTGGCAGCGTTTTGGTGGCAGCGTCGCGACCCACCCGCAGGTGGTAGAACGTCTGGCAGACCTGGCCGGCATCCCGGTGCGTTACTTGGCCTGGGAGCACAACGGCGAGTTGAAAGCTGCAATCCCCACCTGGGGGCGCGATCTGGCGTTATCCAAAGATGTGCTCAAGCGTCACGGCAAAAAAGGGCTGTTCGATCTGGGCAATGCCGAGTTGATCCTGCCTGCTGCCGAAGACGCGCAAGCGCCGTTGCGCCATCGTGGGCGTTACCTGTCGCAACTTAATGAGGGGCGTTTCAGCACCTTGCAGCCGCAAGCCGAACAATTGGCCATGGCGCGTACCCCGGAAGAACTCTCGAAAAAATTCCGCTACAACCAGCGCCGCGAACTGCGTTTGCTGGAGGAGGCGGGCGGCGTGATACGTCCGGTTTCGACGTTTTCCAGCGTCGAACTGGCGGCAATTTATTGCGATTTGTTTCTGCGCCGTTGGGGGTTTGTCGCCACGGGGGCCGAGCGCATGGCTGAAGTGATTGAGTTGCTGCGTGAGTTTTTGATCGGCTCGGTGATCTTCCTCAACGATGCCCCGATTGCAATCCAACTGGTGTATCGGGTTGAATCGCCGCAATGGATCAGCGTCGAATACGTCAATGGCGGCGTCGACCCCGAAACCCGCGCGTTCAGTCCCGGCAGTGTGCTGAGTTTTCTCAATACGCAGTCGGCCTGGGAACAGGCCCGTAGCGTCGAAAAGCCTCTGCGATTCTCGTTCGGCCGCGCAGACCGCGAATACAAAGAGCGCTGGTGCAATTCGGTGCCTGTCTTCAAGGTGTGATTGGGGCAGGCGCGCTTCGCGATGCAACGTACACGGTGTTTAGACCGGGTTGATGCCATCGCGGGGTGAGCGCGCTCCTACAGGCAAACCGCTAGCAAACAAGAGCCCAGTGATGACTCGCAAACAACACCTCTTAAAGCGCCATCGACGCAACAAGCGCATCAGTTTGCTGGTCGGTCTGGTGATATTGATTGCCAGCGGTGTGCTGGTGGTCTGGTGGCTGCCGCTTGCGCTGGCTGTATTGGCCTGGGTTGCCCACGAAGCGTGGTTTGCCGACCACTTGTTTTACTCCCCCAAAGACGACTATCAATACCGCTTTGCAGCCGACAGCGAGTGCCCGGCGGTTCGCCTTGAAGGCAGTCACTTGCGCCTGGACGCCCCCATTGACCTTTGCGGCAACGAAACCATGATCCTCGCGCTTAAGGTCAAAAGTGGTTGGTTGGGGCGTTTTATTGACCCGTTTGTAATGTTTTCCGACGACCGACAAACCTTCGAGCGGGGCGTTAATGGCCTGCGCTACGTGAATCTCACTGGCAATGCCGACGCATTGATCGCAGGTCAATTGAGTATTCGTGGTCGTTATTGCCGGATCATGGGCCAGCCTCAACTGTGGGTCATGCGCCAGCCTGACTACCGTGAGCAGCGGGTCATGGTGATTGCACCTCACGCCGACGATGCCGAGCTGGCAGCTTTTGGTTTGTACAGCCAGGCCAAAGAAGCATGGATCGTGACCCTGACGGCAGGTGAAATCGAGGCCGAGCACTATCAACAGATGGGCTTTGGGCGCGCCGAAGCGGCTCGGCTCAAGGGCCGTTTGCGGGCCTGGGACAGTTTGGCAGTGCCACGCTGGGCCGGGGTGCCAGAAGCGCATTGCGCGCAGCTCGGCTATTTCTGCCTGCAACTGCCTGCCATGCAGGCGGCTCCTGACCAGCCGGTACCTTCACGCGAGGCCGACCTGACCGATACTCGCCTGTTTCGCCAGTTGAATACCTTCCCACTGCCGGGCGATCTGGACGGTGCGCCGACCTGGAACAACTTGCTGGCGGACCTGCGCGCGTTAATTCTGCGGGCCCGCCCTGAAGTGCTGGTGTTGCCGCATCCCGCCATCGACCCGCACCCCGACCATATTTGCTCCCATGCAGCCGTGATCGAGGCGCTTGACGGGCTTGAGTGGCAGCCGCAAACGGTATTGGGTTATGCCAATCACTTGCATGACAATGACCGCTGGCCAATGGGTAACAGTGGTGATGGCATTGCGCTGCCGCCGGTGTTCGACACCACACTGACGTTGCGGCCCCACTGCCTGTTGCTGAGTTCAGCACAGCAGCGTGACAAGGCGATGGCCTTGGGCATGATGCATGACCTGCAACCTCGTGCTGCGCTCAAGCGCCGCGTTCGTCGGTCGATACAGAAGCTCTTGGCTGGCCGAAAGCCATCACCTTGGGGTGAAAACGAGTTTTTCCGAAAAGCGGTTCGCCGCCATGAGCTGTTTTGGCGGCTCAACTAATAAGAAACACCGTAAACAGGGGCATAGCGTTGTCCTCTATCTCGACCTTTACATTGAGTTCCCCGTGATAAAACCATCGCCGCGTATTGTGTTTGTCATTCCATACTTCGGCCAGTGGCCGTTCTGGATGCCCTTTTTTCTGGAAAGTTGCCGGCGCAACCCTGACATTGACTGGCTGCTGTTCAGCGATTGTGGTGTGCCTGACAACCTGCCGCCTAACGTAAACATCCAGAGCATCAGTTTTGGCGATTATTGCCGTACCGTGTCAGCGCGTCTGAATATCAACTTCGCGCCCAAAGCCGCTTACAAGTTATGCGACATCAAACCCGCGCTGGGTTACATCCATGAGGACAGCCTGCAGGGTTACGATTTTTGGGCGTTTGGCGACATTGATCTGGTGTACGGCAACTTGCGCAGTTATTTCACGGCTGAGCGTCTGTCGCGCTATGACCTGTTTTCGACCCATGAACGCCGCGTGGCGGGTCATCTGTGCCTGATGCGCAATACCCGTTGCAAGCGCGAGTTGTTCATGAAAATCGAAAACTGGCAGCAGCGTTTTACCGATGATCAACATCATGCACTGGATGAAGGCGCATTCAGCCGCATCTTCTTGTGGCGCAAGAATTTTCCGAAGCCTTTGTTTGATCTTGTAGGCAAGTTCAACCCATTGCGCCGTACCAGCGACTTCACCGAGGCGTTCAGTACGCCGGGTGGCTGCATCAAATGGCATGACGGCACAGAAAATTTCCCGGGCCAATGGTTCTGGAAGAACGGCCAATTAACGAATGATCGTGACGGCGACCACACCTTTCCGTACTTTCACTTCGTCTGCTGGAAGCGCAATGAATGGGCGGCCTTGCCCATACCTGATCCCGTCACTGTCCAGCGATTGGCCGCTGAGCCATCCTGGATTATTGATGCCACCGGATTTCACCGGGGAGAGCTATGAAACGTTCCAAGGTTCTGCAGTTGCAGCCTGATTACAACGTCAAATCCCACGACTTTGCCGACCTCGCCGAGCAGATCGTGCGTGCCCTGCCCAGTGAGCGTTATGAGATTACCGCTGCTTTTTTGCGCGGACGTCCCGGTCCGGGCGAGCCGGTGAGCAAAGCGGATCACTCCGTGTACTTCGAATTCAGCGACAAGGCGCTCAAAGGCATGCGCATTCGCGCGATGTGGGCGCTGTATAAGTTCTGCCGCAAAGAGCAATTCGACGTCGTGATCTGCAACCGTTTCAAGCCAGTCAACATGATGTTGCAGCTCAATCGCTGGTTGAAAATCCCATTGTGCGTGGGGATTTCTCACGGTTTCGGTGAATACGATCGCGTCTATCGCCGCAGCCAGGCCAAGCGCCTGATCGATAAGGCATGGCGTTTTGTTGGTGTATCGCCTGCGGTCAAGCAATACCTGCTGGACTGCAAGTGCGGCTTTACTGACCAAAATACCTACGCGATTACCAATGCCATCGACATTGAACAGGCCGAAGCCTTGCAATTGCCACGTGTTCAGGCACGCGAAAAACTTGGGCTGGATCAAAATGCCCGCATGGTGGGGGCTTTAGGGCGACTGGTGCCTATCAAGGGGCATCGCTTCCTGTTACAGGCTTTTGCCGCGTTGAAAGACAAATACCCGAATGCGCAATTGGCGATCATTGGCGCCGGGCGAGAAGAGTCGCGCTTGCGTGAGCAAATTCAGCAGTTGGGCCTCAATGGTCGAGCGCATCTGCTGGGTTTTCAGGAAAACGCCTTGCAGTACGTGCGCGCTTTCGACATCTGGACCATGCCTTCACTGGCTGAAGGCCTGGGGCTGGCGTTGCTGGAGGGCATGAGCGGCCACTTGCCAGTGATTGCTACCGATGTGCCAGCAATGTTGCCGCTGATTCAGGGTGCTGGCGGGCTGGCCGTCAAACCCAGTGATGTCGCCACCCTGACCGCAGCGCTCGATCAATACCTGTCGCTGCCGGACGAAGCCCTGCGCGCCAAGGGCGAACAGGCTTACCGTTATTTGCAGGAGCACCATGACATCGAGGTGTTCCGCCAAGCGTATTTGGATTTGATCGACTCAGGCTTGAGTCAAGCTCGCAAGGAACGCTCATGACACACGCTCAACCCTTGGTGACGGTGATCATCGCCTCATACAACCACGGCCCTTATATCGAACAGAGCATTCAAAGCGTTCTGGATCAGACGTATACGAACATCGAATTGCTGGTGGTCGATGACGGCTCTACCGACGATAGCGTGGAACGTATACAGCGTTTGCAGGCGGCCCATGGTTTTGATTTTCGCGTGCAACAGAACCAGGGCCTGACCAACACCCTTAATGGCGCCATTGCGCGAGCCAAGGGATCATTGATCGTACCGTTCGGCTCCGACGACATCATGAAGCCGGACCGCATTGCGGTTCAGGTTGAGTACATGGACGGCAAGCCCGAGGTGGGCATTTGCGCGGGTAATATCGAACTAATCGATGCCCAGGGCAATTTGTATCCCGAGAAGCGCCAGCGTCGTGATGTTCCGTTTCGACGGCTGGACTTTGACGACATGTTCCTGGAACGCAAGCCATACCCGCCTGCCACCACCCTGATGATACGCCGCGAAGCGCTGGACAAAGTGGGGGGCTTCGACCCGAGCATCCGTCTGGAAGATTTGTACATCGAGCTGAAAATCACACACGCCGGGTACTTCATCGACGGCCTGAACGTGGTGATGGCGCAATACCGCAAACACGCGACCAACTCGTACAAAAACCACCGTTTCATGATCGATAGCATTCTGCGCATCTACGCCTTGTTCAGCGATCACCCGCTCTACGACGAAGTGCGGTACAAGTTTCTCAACTCCATGTTCCTAAAAACAGCTAACCGTGACCGGGCGCTGGCCCGCGAGCTGCTCAAGCAGATCCCGTTCAAACACTGGACCGGCAAAACCTGGCGCGGCCTGGGTCGTTTGTATTTTTCGCCGTTGGAAAAAAGCTGAGGCTCAGGCTTCATCCTTCAAAGGTGCGGCAGCTTTGAATGCAAGACGCTTGCGCAACCAGTGTGTGACGTTCTTGCCTGCTTGCATGCCTGGCTTCTCGATGAATGAGAACGTCAGGCTGCTGATAATTATCAGCAACACGCTACCCACTGCACCCAGTGCAAGAAAGGTCAGCGGTTGTTTGGTATCCCACTGCATCACCAGCGGCATGCGGTTCATCAAAAGCCAGATGATCAACCCATGCAACAGGTAAGTGCTGTAGCTGATTTCTCCCATCCAGCGAATGCTGCGCAGCTTCAAGGCACCGAACAGGGTATTGCCCGATGCGACGATGCAAAAGAAGCCTGTTAACAGCAGCAGTGGTGCAACTGCAAAGCTTTTGCGGAACATGAACAGCAGCACGACGATCAACAGCAGGGCAATACAGGTAGCGGTGCGGGATTGGCCCCATGCAACCCATTTGGGCTGACGCACCCAGTACGCCGCTGCAATGCCGCCAAGGAAACTCATCAGGATGTGTTTTTTTAGCGAGTGCTCCCAGCCGACAATCTGATAAAGCGCATAAATGCCCAGCAGGCAGAGCACAGTGTGTTTCCAGCTTTTGCGGTAGAGGAACACCATCCCGAACAGTGGCAATGCCATGTAGAAAAACATTTCATAGCTGAGCGTCCAAGTGACATTGGAAATCAGCATGCCAGTTTGGGGGTACTGATTGATGTCGGGCCGATCGAATACAAGCCAAGCCAGAATCTGCTTGGCCACCACCAGTGGTTCATCCTTGAAGCTCCAGCCTTGCAGGTAAAACACGCAAAGAATAACGACCAGCAACAGCGGCAAATAGAGCGGATAAAGACGAAATACGCGCGACACGGCAAAGGCTAGCCAGTCATGTTCACGGCCATGCTTGATCAGTCGGCTCCAGAACAGGAACCCGGTGATCATGAAAAACAGCGCAACACTGGCCAGCCCGATTTGTGCGTAAAAGTAGTTTTCCGGCACGTTAAACACACCGGTATGCAGGTATATCCAGGTAATGGCGCTGTGATGGATAAATACCCCGAACGCCAAATACCCGCGCAATCCGTCCACACTTGAAAAACGGTTTTCTCCGGTATGTTCAAGGCTCTGCCGAATTCGCGGGAAATAACGGAGCAACAACGCTGAAGTCGTAATAGCCAGCGCGTAAGCAATCACCGCCCATAACGGGTTGTTGCTCCCCAGGCTCAACTGACGTTGCTCCCACTTTGGCCCAGTTGTTCAATCTGCTGCTTCAAACGTCTCACGGCAATATCCGGCGCAAGGCTGGCGTAACCGTCGAGCAAGGCTTGCAGCTGCTCTTCGAACAGCCAGCGGCGGTCTTCAGGGTAGCGTTGCATGTGGCGCAGGTTGCGTTGGCGTAATGCAAGCCTTAGTGGCGACGGGTAAAGGTGCAGATCGGCAATGTCGATCAGGCCAAACTCACCGTCGTCCATTAGCAAGACGTTGCCCAAATGCAGCGAGCGGAAGTAAACGCCTTGTTCATGAAGTCGTGCCAGAAACTTGCCGAAACGTTCTACCAACGCCTCCCGCATCGCGCCCGACCCCATTGACTGCATCACTTGACGCAGCGTTTGCCCCGGCAATGGCTGATACAGCACGCCGCTGCTGCCATCGGCAAACTGATACAGATCGAGGATGGTAGGGGTGGTAATGCCCAGTGCTTGCAAGCGTTCGCTGTTGACCGCAAAGCGCTGCGAATAAGGATTGAAACTGCCAGAGGTATAGCAGCGTCGCTCGCGAAAGAGTTTGAGGAAGCTGCCGTTTTCCAGTCGAAGCACTTTTGGCCCCAGACCGTCCTCTTCAATGACGTTGGCATTGACCTGAAGGGCGTTGAAATCAGCCTTGTTCACGCATTTGACGGGGCGATCGAGGATGGCCTTGAGCCGCTGGCCGACACTCAATGCCGCGATAAACGCCAGGGGAATCCATAGCAAATACCAGTGTTCTTTAGGGCGTGGCAGGATCCCGCCGCCCTCGGTCAGGGCAGCGCCAATGCCGTACACCAGCCATGCGGAAGCCATGATGAACAATGGATTTGCCCGATGGCGCCAGCTGTTATATAGGCCCCATAGCTGCATAAACGCCCAGGGGATCAGGCCGACGATGCCCACGTAGTAGAGAACGCCCAAGGCAAAGTTATGCGGCTCGCTGAAGAAAGAATCGGAATTTTCAAGCCTCAGTGCCAGCGGCGCCTCATAACCATGACCAAAGAATGGATGTTGGCCGATGAGTTCAAGTGCCATGCCCCATAATTCAAAACGGAATGAGCTGCCACGGCTGAAAATCATTTCGGAGAACAGTGCAAAAACCACGACAGCGCCAGCGATGAGCATGCCCACCAACGCTAATGAACGACGATTCCAGCAAATAAAACTGAGCCAGATCATGCTCAATACAAGGGCTACCAGAGGCGTTCTTGATCCTGTGGCAAGCAGCGCGGCAAACATAATCAGAAAAGCCGGAGCCGCTGCCATGACGGTGGCCAAGCGCTTGCTTGTCATCCCCAACGTCAGCCAATAAATGCAAAAGAACCCGAATGCATGGGAGCTGAGAAGCGGGTTGTCGAAGGCGCCGGTCCCGACCATGCGCACATCGGGCGAGTAGATGCCGACGAACACATACAAGTTGTAAACCGTGATCCCAAGCACAACGACAGCGGCGCTGAAAAACACGGGCTGAAGGCTTTCGCTGCGGTATTTGACCAGCAGGGAGCAGCCCAAAAACAGCATCAAGATGTGCAGTGGTGGTTTTAACAGACCGAGCGGATGGTTGTCAGTCGGGCTCCATATCAGGGTGATCATTGCCCAGGCGATAAACGCCAACAGGCCCAGGATCAACGGCTCCTGAAGCAATGTCTTCATCTCGCGCGGTCGCAATAGAACTGCGATCAGTGTCGGGATGCTGAAGAATCCGTAATACAGTTTGTGGTGGATACTGCGGTCAGGCACAAAATACAAATCAGATAGAAGCAAAAAAAGCCCGACAGGCAACAGCCACAGGCAAATGAAATCGAACATCCGATGTTTTGAGTAGCTCAAGTAACTGAATTGCATGCTGAAAGGTTCATTCCAGGTTTTGGATGACCATACTAACGTAATGGCCATTTAATGTCGTTTTAGGCGTCCTGTGAGACCTTGTCCCAACCGGCTGGCAGTACACCAGAGAAGCTGTGATAAAGTCAGCAACCTTTTTTCACAACTGTCGCGTGATATGACCGAATCCAACCCCAGCTCAAGCGAATCGAGCTTGAAGATCTATCTGCGCCTCCTCAGTTATGTCCGGCCTTATATCGGTCTGTTTCTGCTGAGTATTGTCGGCTTCCTCATTTTTGCGTCCACCCAGCCGATGCTGGGCTACATCCTCAAATACTTCGTTGACGGCTTGTCCAACCCGGATGCGGTGTTGTTCCCGTCGGTTCCTTACTTGCGTGATTTGCGCCTGCTGCAGGCGGTTCCGCTGCTGATCGTGCTGATTGCGGCGTGGCAAGGTTTCGGCTCGTTCCTGGGTAACTACTTCCTGGCCAAAGTCTCCTTGGGCCTGGTCCATGACCTGCGGGTTCAGTTGTTCAACAACTTGCTGGTACTGCCCAACCGTTATTTCGACAAACACAACTCGGGGCACCTGATCTCCCGCATCACCTTCAACGTGACCATGGTCACCGGTGCGGCCACGGATGCGATCAAAGTGGTCATCCGTGAAGGCATGACCGTGGTGTTCCTGTTTGCGTCGCTGCTGTGGATGAACTGGCGTCTGACGCTGGTAATGATCGCCATCCTGCCGCTGATCGCAGTGATGGTCAGCACTGCCAGCAAAAAATTCCGCAAACAAAGCAAGAAGATTCAAGTAGCAATGGGCGACGTGACGCACGTGGCGTCCGAAACCATTCAGGGTTACCGGGTGGTGCGCAGCTTCGGCGGTGAGAAGTACGAGCAACAGCGCTTCCTCAAAGCCAGTCAGAGCAACACTGACAAGCAACTGCGCATGACCCGCACCGGGGCCATCTACACGCCGATGCTGCAATTGGTGATCTACGTGGCCATGGGCATCCTGATGTTTCTGGTGCTGTACATGCGCGGCGACGCTTCGGCGGGCGACATGATTGCCTACATCACCCTGGCGGGCCTGTTGCCCAAGCCGATTCGCCAACTGTCCGAAGTCAGCTCCACCATCCAGAAAGGTGTGGCCGGTGCTGAAAGCATCTTTGAGCAACTGGACGAAAAACCGGAAGTGGACACCGGTACGGTAGAGCGTGACCACGTCAACGGTCGCCTCGAAGTCCGTCACTTGAACTTCACCTACCCGGACACGGATCGTCAAGTGCTCAAGGACGTGACGTTCACGGCCGAGCCGGGCCAAATGGTAGCGTTGGTCGGGCGTTCGGGCAGCGGCAAGTCGACGCTGGCCAACCTGATTCCGCGTTTCTATCATCACAACTCGGGTGACATCCTGCTCGACGGCATTGATATCGAGCAGTACCGCTTGCTGAACCTGCGCCGCCATATTGCGCAGGTGACTCAGCATGTAACCCTGTTCAGTGACACGGTCGCCAACAACATTGCTTATGGCGACCTGGCGGGGGCGCCGCGGGCCGATATCGAAAAAGCCGCGCGCGATGCTTACGCGATGGACTTTATCGAGCAACTGCCCCAAGGCCTTGATACTCAGGTCGGTGAAAATGGCGTGTTGCTCTCCGGTGGTCAGCGCCAGCGCCTGGCAATCGCGCGGGCCTTGTTGAAAAACGCCCCGCTGCTGATTCTGGATGAAGCGACCTCGGCCCTGGACACAGAGTCCGAGCGTCATATTCAGGCCGCACTGGATCACGTCATGGAAGGGCGCACGACATTAGTGATCGCGCACCGTCTTTCGACCATCGAGAAGGCTGACCTGATTCTGGTCATGGATCAGGGCCAGATCGTTGAACGTGGCACCCATGCCGAGCTGCTGGCGCAAAACGGTTACTACGCGCGCCTGCACTCCATGGGGCTGGATGCGCCCCTGACCTCGGGCGACATCGCCTGATCATGCGCGGGAGAAGGGCATGCCCCTCTCCCGCGTTTGCCCGTGTGTACGTCAATACGGGTGGTGTAAGTCACGTCTGATTCTCATTCCCCGCGATAAATACCGTGAACTGACCAGCGTTCACCCTGTGTTAATATCGCGCCCCTGTTCATTTTGTATGTGGGTTCTCCATGAAGTTGTCCATGCCGCGATTCGATCAAGCCCCTGTCTTGGTGGTAGGCGATGTCATGCTCGACCGTTATTGGCATGGCGGAACCTCACGGATTTCCCCTGAAGCGCCAGTACCGGTAGTCAAGGTCGAGCAAATCGAAGACCGTCCGGGCGGCGCTGCCAACGTTGCGCTCAACATTGCTGCACTGGGTGCGCCGGCATCACTGGTCGGCGTGACTGGCGATGATGAAGCCGCCGACAGTCTGGCCAATAGCCTTGAAGGTGCGGGCGTGCGCGCACTGTTCCAGCGTATTGCTCATCAGCCGACCATCGTCAAGCTGCGGGTCATGAGCCGTCACCAGCAATTGCTGCGCATCGATTTTGAAGAACCCTTCGCCACGGATGCGCTGGCATTGGGCGCTGAGGTCGACAAACTGCTTGAAGGCATTAAGGTGCTGGTGCTGTCGGATTACGGCAAAGGTGCGCTGAAAAACCATCAAGTGCTGATCCAGGCCGCACGCGCCAAAGGCATTCCGGTGCTGGCTGACCCCAAGGGCAAGGACTTCTCGGTGTACCGTGGCGCCAGCCTGATCACACCTAACCTCAGCGAATTCGAAACCATTGTGGGCGGCTGCACCGATGAGGCCGATCTGGTCGCCAAAGGCGCCAGCCTGATGGGCGATCTCGACCTGGGTGCGTTGCTGGTAACCCGTGGCGAGCACGGCATGACCCTGTTGCGTCCGGGCTTCCCGGCCATGCACTTGCCAGCCCGTGCCCGTGAGGTGTTTGACGTGACCGGTGCTGGCGATACCGTCATTTCTACCCTGGCGGCCGCCATTGCGGCAGGTGAAGAGCTGCCCCACGCCGTTGCGCTGGCCAATCTGGCCGCCGGCATTGTGGTTGGCAAGCTCGGTACGGCGGCCATCAGCGCGCCGGAACTGCGCCGCGCTATCCAGCGCGAAGAAGGCTCAGAGCGGGGTGTATTGAGCCTGGAGCAACTGCTGCTGGCTATCGACGATGCACGTGCCCATAACGAGAAAATCGTGTTCACCAACGGCTGCTTCGACATCCTGCACGCGGGTCATGTCACCTATCTGGAACAGGCCCGTGCCCAAGGTGATCGTTTGATCGTCGCGGTCAACGATGATGCGTCGGTGAGCCGCCTGAAAGGCCCTGGCCGTCCGATCAACAGCGTTGACCGGCGCATGGCGGTACTGGCCGGGCTGGGCGCGGTGGACTGGGTGATCAGCTTCCCTGAAGGCACTCCGGAAAACCTGCTGGCTCAGGTCAAGCCCGACGTGCTGGTCAAAGGTGGCGACTACGGGATTGACCAGGTGGTCGGCGCTGACATCGTGTCGGCCTATGGCGGCACGGTGAAAGTGCTGGGGCTGGTTGAGAACAGCTCGACCACGGCCATCGTCGAGAAAATCCGCGGCCAGTGATGCAAGCGATCTCACCAAGGCTCTCTCCCTTCAGGAGAGGGTCAGGGTGAGGGGCTTTTGCGCTTCACTACTTTTCTGAACATCTGCCGCGCTTTTCCGGTCAGGCGTTTAAGCCTCGACGCTTTGTCCGGTTCGCTCAAGCCCTGCTGTTTGAGCCAGTCCTTCCAGCGAATCCGCTCTTCGCGCACGACCCAGCCTTCCTGACGCGCAAAACTCTCTGCCAGATGCAGCCCACGGGTACTTGCCGCGTGCAATTTGTCTTTGCTCAGGGTGTACAGCTCGGCGCATGGCTGGCCATCAGTCAACGGGATCAGGTACAAATCAGGCCTTTTGCGATCAAGGCGCGCCACCAGTTGATCCCCTTCCAGCCGTTCATCGACATGAAACAGGCTCAAGGATTTGGCTTCTTTGGGCACTTCCAGCCGCAAGTCATAGACCAGTTGCAGCGAAGCCGTCGGTAAATGCACGTACGCCCGTGGACGTTCCAGTAAGGGCTGGCTGCCACATCGCACGGGACGCGCCGCGCCCGAGTTGGGCGTCAGGCGAAAGGGCAGGGCTTCGCGGTAATGCAGCGCGCTGATGTAGGGGGCGGGCAACCATGTCTCGTTGAAGCGCCCGCCCAGCCAGCCTTCGGGCGTTTCCAGCAAGCATTCTTCGGCCACTTCCTGAATGGCAGTGTGCAGTGGCAGATTCACCTCGTGCGCCGGGACGTAGCCAGAGATCAGTTTGAGCACCACATCGCCACGATCCTGACGACGCTGGCGCACCAGTACCCAGTAATCGCGACCTTGCCACTGCAATGTCAGGCGTACAGACACACCCAGATTCGCCAGCTCCAACCCGAAACGTTGAGGGTCGGCCACCTCGACTGGGCGGCGCTTTTGCAGGATTTGTGCAAAGTTGAGCGGCATGCCGACGCTTTGATAACTCAAGCCTTCGGCCGTGGCCTCAACGAAGAGCGGCAGGGTTTTGAAGTCGCTGGGATTTTTGCGGATAAGCGAACGCGGCATGTCGGCTCCTTCTTGCGTCGGGGTCGGCCGCGTCGGCGGCATCAGGGTGTGCGCAACACCTGCGCAACCGTTGCCACGTTGTGGGCCAGGTGCAAGGGATTGATCGTGCCGACAATAGCACTGGCAACCCCATCATGGCCAAACACCAGTTCGAAACTGGCCCGCACCGGATCAACCCCCGGGCTCAAGCAAACGTGGCCACTGGCGAGGGCTTTTTTGACCAGAATCGCTTTGCCATGCGCTGCCGCGTAATCAATCACTGGCTTTTCGGCCTGTTCATTCAGGTTGTACGTGACCATGGCGCAATCACCGGTTTGCAGCGCTTTCAGTCCGCCTTCAACGGTTTTGCCTGATAGGCCAAAACCCCGAATCTTGCCCTCACGCTTGAGTTCGGCCAGTGTTTCATAGACCTCGCCGTTGTTAAGAATGGCCAGATCATTGCCATCGGAATGCACCAGCACCAGATCAATGAAATCGGTCTCTAAACGCTGGAGGCTGCGTTCCACGGACTGACGGGTGTGGGCAGCGCTGAAATCATGGGTTGACTGACCGTTGACGAATTCTTCCCCGACCTTGCTGACGATCACCCACGCCTGGCGTTGCCCCCGCAACAGCGGTCCCAGCCGTTCTTCACTGCGGCCATAAGCGGGTGCAGTGTCGATCAGGTTGATACCCAGGTCGCGGGCGAGTTTCAGGAGCATGCGCGCTTCGTCATCATCCGGGATCTGAAAACCGCTGGGGTATTTCACCCCTTGATCACGGCCCAGTTTGACGGTACCCAGTCCCAGCGGGGACACCATCAGGCCGGTACTGCCCAGTGGGCGGTGCAGGTCGTGCAAGGTCGGTTGACTCATGGCAGCAGTTGCTCCCATGGGGTCTGGCCCAGAGGAGGGCGCGGCAGCTCTGGCAGGGCAGGAGCGTTACCCGGCTTGATGCCGTCCTGCGCCAGGGCTTGCAATACCCGGTCCGAGAAGTCCGGGGCCAAAGCCAGTTTGGTCGGCCAGCCCACCAGCAAACGGCCCTGATCGGCCAGAAATGCGTTGTCCGGGCGCACCAGGCCCGATTGCGCGGGCTCGGCACGATTGACCCGCAGCGTGGCCCATTGCGCCTGGCTCAGGTCGACCCACGGCAGCAGGTTGCCCAGCTCTTTTTGCGCCACGGCGATTTGCGCGGCCGGCTCACGGGCCACACCTTCCGCCTCGGCAATATCACCACCCAAGTACCACACCCATTCGCCATTGGCGGCCGGGTGTGTGGTCACGGTAATACGCGGCTTGGGGCCGCCGCCCAGGCAGTGCGCGTACAGCGGCTTGAGGCTTGGGCCTTTGACCAGCACCATGTGCAGCGGGCGCAACTGTTGCGCCGGAACACGGATACCCGTACTGGCCAGCAACTCGGCGTTCCCGGCCCCTGCGCTGAAGACGATACGTTGCGCGTGGATGTTGCGCCCGTCGACCTGCAAGCCCACCAGCTCGTTGTTCTCAAACCACGGCTCGATGGATTGTCCGGCCAGCAAGCCATCACCTGCGAGGGTGGCCAGGCGTTCGATCAGGCTGGGCACGTCGACCACCAGTTCGGCCAGGCGGTACACCTTGCCCTTAAAGCGTGGGTCTTGCAGGGCAGGGGGCAATTGGTCGCCCTTGACCTGATCGACACGCCCGCGCACAGCCTTGCTGGCAAAGAAGCTGGTGAGATTGCCCGCCAGGGTGCCCGGCGACCAGAGGTAATGGGCTTGGGAAAGGATGCGGACGCCGGTTAAATCCAGCTCGCCGTCACCGGCCAGCGCTTCACGCCAGCGACGCGGCATGTCGGCAATGGCTTCGGAGGCGCCGGTCAGTGCGCCGTGCAGCGCGTACTTGGCGCCGCCATGAATGATGCCTTGAGACTTCACACTTTGGCCGCCGCCCAGGCTCTCGCGCTCGACTACGATCGTCGAAAACCCCTGTTTGCGCAGGCGGGCATTGAGCCAGAGGCCGGCGACACCAGCGCCGACAATCAGCACGTCGGTGGAAATTACAGATGGCATGGGCGACCTCAGCGTTCAAAGACAAGGCCGGGAGTATACATCGTGATCGCGCCTCTATCTTGAGCAGGGCGACAGCGCATCGACCAGCGTTAATGCCCCGCTGTTTTGGAAAATAACTGAATCACAACCACGCCCAGCACAATCAGGCCCATGCCGAGCATGGCCGGTACATCGAGCTTTTGGCCGTAGATAAACAGCGCGGCGATGCTCACCATCACGATCCCCATGCCTGCCCACACGGCGTAGGCAACGCCCACCGGAATCGTGCGCACCACCAGCGTCAGCATCCAGAACGCTGTGGCGTAGCCGGCAATGACAAGGATAAGGGGCAGGGGCGTGCTGAAGCCTTTGATCGCTTTCATCGATACGGTGGCAATCACTTCAGCGCAAATGGCGATGGCCAAGTAGTAGTAAGCGTTCATATTGGAGTCCTGAAGGTGGGGCGCAGCAATTTAACAGCACGGCATTCTAGTGGTTGTAAAAGTGTGTAGTGGTTTTTTGTTGCCCCTTGCGAGAGCCATGTTCGGTGCCATCATCGTAGGTGTCGTTTTCAAGTAAACTCCGCGCCCATGAATAGAACTCTCTACACCTTGCTGTTTCATCTGGGGCTGCCGCTGGTGGCGATTCGTTTGTGGCTGCGGGCCCGCAAGGCACCTGCGTATGCACAACGTATCGGTGAACGGTTCGCCTTGAACCTGCCCGCGCTGCAGCCCGGCGGGATTTGGGTGCATGCCGTGTCCGTAGGGGAAAGCATTGCTGCCGCGCCGATGATTCGGGCGCTACTCAAACGTTATCCACAGATGCCGATCACTGTGACCTGCATGACGCCGACGGGTTCAGAGCGGATTCAGGCACTGTTCGCCGATGAGCCGCGCATTCAGCACTGCTACCTGCCGTATGACTTGCCTTGGGCGGCGGCGCGCTTTGTGTCGCGGGTGCAGCCAAAACTGGCCGTGATCATGGAAACCGAGCTGTGGCCCAACCATATTCACCAGTGCGCCAAACGTGGCATTCCGGTGGCGCTGGCCAATGCGCGGTTATCGGCGCGTTCGGCCAAAGGCTATGCACGTTTCGCCAGGCTCACCCGGCCCATGCTTGAAGAGATGAGCTTGATCGCGGTGCAGACGCAAGCCGAAGCCGAGCGTTTTCGTCAGTTGGGCGCGCGGCCTGACTGCGTGCAAGTGACCGGCTCAATCAAGTTCGACCTGACCATCGACCCGCAGTTGTTGATCAGGGCACGTGAGTTGCGTACGCAGTGGCACGCCATGGAACGTCCGATTTGGATCGCCGCCAGCACCCATGAAGGGGAAGACGAAATTATCCTCGCGGCCCATCGGCAATTGCTTGGGCATTACCCCGATGCGTTGCTGATTCTGGTCCCGCGTCACCCCGAGCGTTTCAACCGCGTTTTTGAGCTTTGCCAGCGCGAAGGTTTCAACACGGTGCGACGTGCTGCGGCCGACCCGGTTGGCCCGCAGACGCAGGTGTTGTTGGGCGACACCATGGGCGAGTTGCTGTTTTTGTACGCGCTGGCAGACAGCGCATTCGTTGGCGGCAGTCTGGTGCCCAACGGCGGGCATAACCTGCTGGAGCCTGCTGCGCTGGGGAAACCGATACTCAGCGGGCCGCACTTGTTCAACTTTCTGGAAATAGCAACGTTGCTGCGTGATGCAGGTGCGTTGGAGGAAGTGGACGATGCCCAAGGATTGGCCGTGGTCGTTCAACGGTTGTTCGAACTGCCTCAGGATGCGCAGCACCGGGCGCAGGCCGGCCTGAACGTGATGCTCGCCAATCAAGGCGCCTTGCAGCGTTTACTGGACGGATTGGCGCGTTTGCTGACGCGCTAATCCGTCCAGGCCGTCCAGGGGTAATTGCTTTTAGTCTGCCAAGGGCAAGAACCAGCGCTCTGCCAGTGCTTTACCGATTTGGCCACGGTGAATCGTCACAACCGCTTGCTCATTTTGTGCCGTGTTGAGTTGTGAGAAGTAGCTCATCGTGCGTTGTTCTCGGGTTTTCAGGTGAGCCACGGTGTACACCTCTTTGGGGGTGTCAGCGCGTTCATAGTGAAAATGGGCATACCACAAAGGCGTTTTTCCCGGTTCGCTGATGGCGTATTCCTGGATGTAATCCTTACGCTCGCCGGATAACGGAACGCGCTCCCCCATGCGGGATATCTGCACACGTCTCTGGTCCAGCAAGAATTGCAGGTTGCCGTGGGTCGGCGGCAGCTCAAGGCAGAGTTGAAGGCGCAGCGCCTTGCCTTCCTGATCGAGCTGTTGGGCAGCCGTATGCATGTCGTTGACCAATATTTGGTCGGCGGGCAGACGCGCGGCTTCGGGTTGCTCCAGCCACGCGGCGTGTAGTTCGTCCGCCAATCTGTCGAACTTCGTTGCTTCGTGGCTGAGGATTTCCTCTATTTCCTGCGGGTGTCGTGTCTGGCGTTTGTATTGCTTCACCTTGCGTTGGATTTGCTCAAACATGCCGAACAGTTTTCGGGCTTGGCCTTTGATGACTTCCAGGCTGCGCTTGGGCGTGGGCGCAATGTGACGTGGCGATTTTATTTCGACCCATTCGTCTCCATGTTGCGTATAGGTCGACAACAATTTGTTGTCGTACTCTGCACGTATTTCAACCACCTCAATGGGCCACTCCCCGCCCGCAGGGCGCACGCTACCAATCAAACTCCCTTTGCCGCGGGCATTGATCACTTTGCGTTGTGTCCTGCTGGTGGCGGAAGGCTGGCGTCTACGGATTTTCTTGCGGGGTTTTGGCGGCGGTTTGATTTCTGCGGCCAGTTGCTCGGTGGCTTCCTGATACAGCTCCGTAATCAGTTGGCGCAGTTTGCTGAAATATTCGATATCCAGCTCGTCGCTGTGGATCAGCCCGATACCTTGAACAGCATCCAGCGCCTGGCCGTAGTGCTCCACCAGGCTGTCCAGTACCTCAAGGCGTTTTCCAGGTTCAAGTTCTAGCGTGTTGAGCTGATTATGGGTATGGACATATTCCCTGACGGGGTCGATGGCATTTTCCAGGCTTTCTTCAATCTTGAAGCTGACCAAGGGTTTAGCACTGGCGAGTTTCAGGCAACTGAGCTGGAAGTTCTTGAGTGTCAGGCTGGTGAGTTCATGTTCGGACAGGTTGGCCGTTAAGCGATTTGCGGCCTCGGAGCCTGCATTGCTCAGGTTGTTCAGTTGGTCGAGGATACTGGTTCTTTGAGCGAGGCGTTCGATAGCGCGTTCATTGATTGCAATCTGCTCCTTTGCGAACTGCAAAATCCCTGCCGGGTCGGCTTCTGCGGCCGCTGTGGCTGCCTGTGGGGACAGAGGTGTTGCGAACTGGGGCCACTTTCTGGCGGCAATTCGTTGCTCGGTCGCTATGCTCGACAAGCCCGTGGCGCGATTATCGAACGCCTTTTCCAGCAACCCGATGACAACCGCCTCGCTCAACGGAATTTTCAGCTCGATACGCTCGTTGATAGTTGATACTGCCGATGAGTTCTTGATAGGCCATCATTTCTTGCGACAGTGCCATTTCAAACCGTGCACGAAACTGTTCAAGCTGCTCAAAAGTAAAACGCGGGTCATTGCTCGCGCGGACATAGAACTGCTGGGTTTTAAGGACATTGTCGTAAAGCGTTCTCTCTTGCCCGTAAATGGTTTGCAAAGTGGTATTCAGCGCTTCGATTCGTGCCTGCTTTTGGTGCTGATACGCGGCGATACGCCTGGGCGGCATGCCGCCGTTCAGGCGCAGACGCAAGTCCAGTGCCCACGTGCCATTCGCATCAGCGCGAATGCCGGGCCCACGTGTGTTGCTGTCTGAAGGCGCAACGATGGTGGCCCTGCCATCAGCTTCCAGTTCAACCTCGTACAACGCTTGATCGATCTCGGCGTGCCATTTCTGCTGGATGCGGTACAAGCCTTTGCTCGCGCCATAGGTTTGGGGGGATGGCAGCGTCGCCGGGCGCGTGACTTCAAAGGTGGCCAGCCGTGCGCGTTGGCTGCGTGTCAGGCGGTTGCTTGCGTTGGCAAAACTGAAGTCCAGGAGCGTGCTTTGAGGGTCGGGGTATTCACCTGGTAATCGCACGGGCCCAGAACGTACGGGGATGATCTCAGGCTCTGGCCACTCGGGTACTTGAGGGCTCATGAGGAGCGGGTGCAGGCTTTCAGCCCTGAGGGCTTCGATTTGTGCCGGGCGTCCGGGTTTGCTCCCGGGAGCCATATGCAAGAGCAGCATGCCCAGATTGATGAGCACGTCGACCATCGCCAGTTCCCGTTCTGTGGGGGAATCGCTGGCGAGTGCAGGGATGTCTTGCGTCGCTGAATGCGCCAGGCTCAATAGCCATCCGGTCAACATAAAAGTGCGGGGTAAGCCGGGTAGTACTAACAGGCTGTCAAAAATCAGGCCACCGCCTTGCAGCAAAACACGCCAGCGGCTTTCGCTGTTCGAGACCGAGTCAGCGTCTGCCTGATCCACCAGCGCTTTGGCGTTACTGCCATAGAGGTAGAGCATCACTTGGCCATTATGCAGGTAATGCAGTAACTCGTTGCTGGTACCGTTGGTGGCAAGCGAGGCAGGTGCGGGCACTTCGATTGGTGCGAACTCATCGCCTATACCGAATCGTACGTAATGGGGCTCTTTGAAGCCGCCGTTGTCGTAGATCGGACGGGCGCTGTCACTCAGCCAGGTCAGCACACTGTCTTGCAGCTCTCCGGGTTCCGCCAGCGCGCTGAGCAATGCGTCACGGGTCGCGAATTCGATCAGGGATTGCGCATAAAACGGTCGATAAAGCAGGTGAGGACCCACTGCAATATTGACGGGTTCGATGATGAACATGTTGCTGACGATATCCGGCGTGGCCTCATGTTCGCGGATCAAGGCCAACTGGCGGATGACAACCGTTTGCCCATCGATGATCCGGTCGGCGGGAAGGGTTTTCACTAATGCGGCGACATAACGGGCGCCAAGCGGCGTGACGCCGCTTTCTTTTTTCAGGCTCAATTCCAGCGCGTGCAGAGGCAACTGAACCCGCAGGTATTGAGCGTACAGACGCTCGCGCTCCTGGGCGTCGGGTGTGTCACTTAACAGCAGGCTTTCAAGGCGTTTGGGGTAGGCCTCACCGATGTTAGCCTGCTCGATCAGGCCGCTGCGTCGGGTGATGTAGGCCGGTGTCAGCCAGGCTGGCAGCTCAAGCCCGCGGCGATGACGCAGTGTTAATCGGCCCGTGGGGCGGCCTTGCAAGTTCTTCAGGGCCAGATCGGTCAGGCTCATGGTGACCGGCTCTTCGATGCCCACGGCGCCCGGTAACCCCACCACGCTATGAAATGTCAGCTCAATGTCATCAGGGGCTAATTGCGCATCAAATGTTTGACCCTGGCTTTCTGGCTCGTACTGCAGTTTGTCTCTGAACAGCAGCTGTTTGAGAACGTCGACGGTATACGTGCGGACATCGCTGATGCCGCTCAAGAACGTTCTGCCTTGATGGCTTTTTTTCGTAGATGCCAGCGCCAGGCTGAAGTGGCGATAAAGCGCCTGATCCGAGAAAGACGCTGTTTTCAGCCAATCCGGCAGGTGTTGTTGGAGTGAGAGGAGCAGCTTGGGGTCAACCGGCTGGAACTTGAGATACCCCGTCGAAACGTTGGTCATGTCTTTATAAACTTCCTCTAACTGAGCCCAGCCGATGCTGGCAGGCAGTTTGAGTCGGTTCAGGTTTTCCAGTTGACGATTCAGGAGGGTGGCACTGCGGATTTCGAAGACGTCACCTTCCAGTTCAAAGCGTTCGAACTCGATAGGTTGGGTAGGTTTTGGCAGGCCCAAGATACGGCCAGCCTTTTTAATAAACGCGTCCAGGCTACTGAATAAAGTCAGGGGGCCTGTTGCAAACCAGGCGATCAATTGACCCGGACCTTCGATGAGCATGATGGTACTGAGCCGCGACGTGCGAGCGGGTTGGGTCAACGTGGCCTTGACCAAGTAGACACGGGCCGCTTTTTCACCATATTGGGCAACCCTGTCCTGTCGTACGGGGCAGTCCAGCAGTTGCTTGATCAGTGCGCGATGATTGTCTTTCAAGTTGTCTTGTTGGGCCGCACTCAAACTCAACATGTCTTTGAGCAGAAGACTGAACCATTGCCAGCGACTGCTCCCGGTATTGCCCCGCGCTGACCAGAAGTCGCTTAACGCGTTTTGTAAGCCGATGGGCACACGCCAGCTCAATTCTTCGACCAGGGTTTTGACGATGTGCATGTCCAGTACACCGTTGGCAGGTGCGAGCCATTTATAGGGTTCGTCACAGAGGTAGTAGGGCTGATTGTTGCGGGGCGTAACATCCAGCTCGATACCACTCCCCAGGTAATCCATCACCTTGGGCATCAAGAGGTGAAAGTCCCACCCCGTGGTCGTGCGCGGTATCGCTAGATGAGTGTTTTGCAGGTCGAAGACGAGGGTCGGGTATTTTTCTTTGAGGGCGGCTTCCAGCATTGTGCGCACCACCGTCTGCAGATCAGGCGGGTTGGCGAACTGAGCGTTGATGGCGCTTGCGACAGGGGTGAGGGGGTCTGTTGTCGAGGCGAGGGCAGAGGATGTTGACATGAGCGTACCTGTGTTGAGTTCCAGAGGTCACACGACCGGTGCCGTATTAAGGGCGGGAATACTCAAGCGCAGGTGGTAGCGGGATATGACGCAGACGCTGTGGTCGCAGCCGGTGAGCTGCGACCACACGGCGCAGACTCAGTTGCCGGGCGAGCGCATGTTGGCTTCGGCGGCTTGTGCCAGGTCGGGCGGCAGGAAGTCTTTATCGGGGTTGTAGTCGGCTTTCAGGTAGCGCGACAGCGCCTCCAGATCACCGGGGTTCAGCGTACCGGCGACTTGCTTGAGGCGCAGGTTGTCGAGGATGTAGTCATAACGGGTGTTGTTGTAGTCGCGCACGGAGTTGTACAGCTGGCGCTGGGCGTCCAGCACATCAACGATGTTGCGCGTGCCCACCTGATAGCCGATTTCGGTGGCTTCCAGCGCGCTCTGATTGGAGATGATCGACTGCTTGCGTGCCTGTACCTGCTCGACGTCGGTGTTCACCGCGCGGTGCAGGTTACGGGTGTTCTCGACCACCTGACGGCGCAATCCCTCACGCTGTTGCTCGGTCTGATCAAGGCGTGAATACGACTCGCGCACTTGCGAGCTGGTCAGCCCGCCGCTGTAGATAGGGATGTTTAGCTGAATACCGATGCTGCGTTGAGAGACATCACCGCTGTAGCGCTGCTGCAAGGCATTGGGGTTGCTCAAGCCGAAACCGTCGTTGTCGCCGGTCTTGTATTGCGCCACCGCGTCGAGTGTCGGCGCGTGGCCTGCTTTGCGTTGCTTGAGGGTTTCCTGAGCGGCATCCACGGCAAAGTTACTGGCCAGCAGATTGAGGTTTTGCTGCGCTGCCGTTTCAACCCATATTTTGGCGTTGTTCGGGGAGGGCGGCAGGATAGGCAGCGTGTGGCGCATGCCTTCAATCGCGTTGTACTGACGGTTGGTCAGGGTGATGAGCGCCTCAAAGGCATCATCGACCTGACGCTGCGCGACGATCCGGTTAGCCCGCGAGGTGTCATAACTGGCTTGGGATTGCAGCACGTCAGTCTTGTCTGACAGGCCCACGTCAAAACGTTCGCGGGATTGATCCAACTGGCGCTTGAAAGCCGCTTCTTCGGCCTTGGTCGCGGCCAGCGTGTCTTGGGCGCGCAGTACCGAGAAATAAGACTCGGCGGTTTGCAGGATCAGGTTTTGCTCCGTGGCTGACAGTTGCAGCGCGGCCTGCTCATTGACCGACTCTGCCGCTTTTAACTGGAACCAGCGGTCGATCCGGAAGATTGGCTGCGCCAGCGTCGCTTGATACACCACGGCACTGCGCGTGGTGGTCAGCGAAGGCTGATCGATGGACGTGCGCACACTGCTCGACTCGGCCCCCCCGGAGAGGTTGGGCAGCAAGCCGGCGCGGGCCTGTGGCACCACTTCCTTGCGTGCGGCGTAATCGGCACGGGCGGCTGCCAGGTCGGCGTTGTTGTCCACCGCCTCGTGATAAACGCTGACCAGCCCTGTCTGGCTGGCCAAAGGGGCCTGGGTTTCCATGGCCATAACGTTGGTCGCACAAGACACGGCGATAGCCAGTGAGAGTTTGCGCAGCATGAGCGATCCCTAGTTCAATAATGCGGAGAAAATAAACTCCCGAGGCCTCGTGTGGCGCTCGTGGCGTCAAGACGTAGCGAGTGTAGTAGCGGTGACACCTTGCAACAATGCCGTTGTTGCGACTTTTCTCACGCTGATTATTCCGGGGTTGGCGTTCTGCCTCAGTCTTGTCTAGACTGGCCGGGTTCTTGTCGGGGTGCCTTGCTATGAGGCTGAGATCGAATAATTTCGGATCCCGTTGAACCTGATCAGGTTAGCGCCTGCGTAGGGAACAAGATTTCTCGTCTCCCGGCGAGTCCTCTTGAGTACCGTCCGGGATCGATTGTTCAAAAAATGATCAATCGTTCGAGGCCGTGACTCAGCACCCAGTCCTTGGGTAATTCCGTACTTATTTCAGGTTCTCCCTCCGACAATCCGCCTGGATGCAGTCTGGAGAGCCGTGATGAGTACAAAACCAAAAAACGCGATCAACCTCAGTGATTCGGCAAAAGTCGATGAGCAGTCGGTCAAGCCGTTTACCCGCTCGCAAAAAGTCTACGTACAGGGTTCGCGCCCGGACATTCTGGTGCCGATGCGTGAAGTTAGCCTGGATGTTACACCCACTGATTTTGGCGGCGAAATCAACGCCCCGGTATTGATCTACGACACCTCGGGCCCGTATACCGACCCGTCAGTGCAGATCGACGTGCGCAAGGGCCTGGGTGATGTGCGTTCGGCCTGGATCGACGACCGGAACGACACCGAGCGCCTGCCGGGCCTGAGTTCGAACTTCGGGCAAATGCGCCTTGAAGACGCTGAACTGACCACACTGCGTTTCGCCCACGTCAAGAACCCGCGCCGGGCCAAGGCCGGTGCCAACGTTAGCCAAATGCACTATGCGCGTCAGGGCATCATCACCGCCGAGATGGAATACGTCGCCATTCGCGAAAACATGAAGCTGCAAGAGGCACGGGCCGCGGGGTTGCTGGACCAGCAACACGCGGGCCACAGCTTCGGTGCCAATATCCCGAAAGAAATCACCCCCGAGTTCGTGCGCGAAGAAATCGCCCGCGGCCGCGCCATCATCCCGGCCAACATCAACCACGTTGAGCTGGAACCGATGATCATCGGGCGCAACTTTCTGGTGAAGGTCAACGGCAACATCGGCAACAGCGCACTGGGTTCTTCGATTGAAGAAGAAGTGGCCAAGCTGACCTGGGGCATTCGTTGGGGGTCGGACACCGTCATGGACTTGTCCACCGGCAAGCACATCCACGAAACCCGCGAGTGGATCATTCGCAACTCGCCGGTGCCGATTGGTACGGTGCCGATTTATCAGGCGCTGGAAAAGGTCAACGGCGTGGCCGAAGACCTGACGTGGGAGCTGTTCCGCGACACCCTGATCGAACAAGCTGAGCAAGGCGTTGATTACTTCACCATTCACGCGGGCGTGCTGTTGCGCTACGTGCCACTGACGGCCAAACGCGTGACCGGCATCGTGTCCCGTGGCGGCTCGATCATGGCCAAGTGGTGCCTGGCGCACCATAAAGAGAACTTCCTCTACACCCATTTCGACGAAATCTGCGAAATCATGAAGGCCTACGACGTCAGCTTCTCGCTCGGCGACGGCCTGCGTCCGGGGTCGATTGCCGATGCCAATGACGCGGCGCAATTCGGTGAGCTTGAAACCCTGGGCGAGCTGACCAAGATCGCGTGGAAACACGATGTGCAGTGCATGATCGAAGGCCCCGGCCACGTGCCGATGCAGTTGATCAAAGAAAACATGGACAAGCAGCTGGAGTGCTGTGACGAAGCGCCGTTCTACACCCTCGGCCCGCTGACCACGGACATTGCGCCGGGCTACGACCACATCACCTCGGGCATTGGCGCGGCGATGATCGGCTGGTTCGGTTGCGCCATGCTGTGCTACGTGACGCCCAAGGAACACTTGGGGTTGCCGAACAAGGATGACGTGAAGACCGGGATCATCACATACAAAATCGCGGCCCATGCCGCCGACTTGGCCAAAGGCCATCCGGGGGCGCAAATCCGTGACAACGCCTTGAGCAAGGCGCGTTTCGAGTTCCGCTGGGAAGACCAGTTCAACCTCGGGCTGGACCCTGACACCGCGCGCTCGTACCACGACGAAACCCTGCCCAAGGACTCGGCCAAGGTCGCGCATTTCTGTTCGATGTGCGGGCCGAAATTCTGCTCGATGAAAATCACTCAGGAAGTGCGCATTTACGCCGCTAATCAGCGCATCGACGCGATTGACGTCGACGTTGCCCAAGGGCTGGCCGAGCAAGCCGCGCGCTTCAAGCAGGAAGGCAGTCAGCTGTACAAAAAAGTGTGATGTAAGCGCAATCGCTGCCGGGGCGCGTTGCTGCACCTCGTCAGCGGTTTGTTTGCGCCGTTGTTTGGCGTGGTGCTGGAGGATCACTTCATTGTGCGCAAGTCACCCCGGCCCTGTTTCGCTGGCCGACGTTGTTGGCATGGTTGGGCGGGGTGAGCGTCTATCACCTGCTGGCCAGTGTGGCACCCGACATGGGGGCGACGTTGCCTGCGTTGC
Source organism: Pseudomonas sp. WS 5071 (assembly GCF_012985765.1). NCBI lineage: Bacteria > Pseudomonadati > Pseudomonadota > Gammaproteobacteria > Pseudomonadales > Pseudomonadaceae > Pseudomonas > Pseudomonas sp. WS 5071. The sequence goes on from NZ_JAAQWY010000001.1 coordinate 55,979, forward strand.
TGGTGGCCGCGGTGTTGCAGTGGACTTTTGGGCGTCGCCGCTAAAACCCAACGCTCTGCTGTCGGGAGAGCGTTGGGTCGTGGCGCTTACCGCTGTGCAGGGAACCACTCAGGCTTGAGAATCCCGTTGAGGCGCGAGTAAGGGATTTTCAGTTCGACATGACCTTCGGAGTACGGCGCAATGCTGTACACATCGTACTTGAGTACAACATTGTCCTTGAGCAAGGCCACGTGCGGGGTCTGCTGGAACGGCCAGGTTTTTACATATTCAGGATCGTTGCCAAAGCGGGTGCTGATCAACCAGTTGTTATGCGCGACTTTGCCTGCGGCCCAGAAAGCTTTTTCCTGACCCGGAATCAGCATGTCCTGCAAGGTCACTTCCCGCTGATCCTTGCGTGAGTAGTTGATGAACCCGCGGCCCGGCATGCCATGTGCGCCACCGGTGTCCAGGTAGCTCGACAGCTCCACAATCACGAGGTCGTCATGCTGCTCACGTACCTTGGCCTGCAAGTAGCTGCTGTTGCGGCTGTCAGCGGTACGCAAAAACTGCTCGCGGTAGGCATTGAGGGACGGCGCCAGTTTGTCTTCGGGCGAGTTGACGGTCATTTTCAACAGGCGGCTTTCGATCAGTGCGTCCAGTTTGGGATCGCCCTGCGGGTGCACGGTGTCGATATTCACCAACGGGCAGTCCTGGCCCTTGCAGCCGGCCTTAAGCTGCTCCGATGCGTCAGGAGTGAAGGTCAGCGGTTTTGGTGCAGACGCTTGAAATACGCTTTGGCACGCGCCCAGGGTCAGGGCGATGCAGGTCAGGGAAGCAAACTTTAAAAGCGACATGGTCGTCCTTCATCAACAAAAGAAAAGCAAAGTTATGGGGGTTTGACTGCCTGCGAGGGCATCCGTTCGCCACTAAGCTTAAAGGTGCCAATTAGAGTTGGTTTACAGGTGATCCGTCTATCCCTGTGTCAGAAAAGTGGCTGCATCACGGCGCTTATGCGCGTTAGGATGCGCGATGCCGCGGGCCACCCCGGCAGCCATTTGCCAGCAAGAGGTTTGAATGACGGATATCACCAACGCTACGCCCAGCAGTGTCGAGATCGTAAAGCGCGAACAGTGTTTCAAGGGTTTCTATCAGCTGGACCGCGTGCACCTGCGCCACGAATTGTTTGCCGGTGGCATGAGCCGTGAGATCAGTCGTGAAGTGTTTGTGCGCCATGATGCGGTTTGCGTGTTGCCCTACGACCCACAGCGCGACGAAGTGGTGTTGATCGAGCAGTTCCGCGTCGGTGCCATGGGCAAAACTGAAAACCCTTGGTTGATCGAACTGGTGGCCGGTTTGATCGACAAGGAAGGTGAAAACGAGCCTGAACACGTGGCTCACCGTGAAGGCGAAGAAGAGGCCGGTGTGACGTTCACGTCGCTGCGGCCGATCACCCGCTACTTTCCGTCACCGGGTGGCAGCACCGAATTTGTGCACCTGTTCTTGGGGCGTTGCAGTACGCACGGCATTGGTGGCTTGCACGGCCTTGAGGAAGAAGCGGAAGATATTCGAGTGACGGTTTGGGCGTACGAAGATGCGCTACAGGCAGTACGCGATGGTCGAATTTCCAATGCGGCAAGCATCATTGCCTTGCAATGGCTGGCGCTCAATCGCGCCGAGGTGAGGGGGTTATGGTCGTAAACGGGGTGCGCGACCGTTATCGGGTCGATCTGATTGGCTTGCAGGCTGCCTGCGAGGCCAATTACGCGCGCCTGATGCGTTTGTTGCCCGACATGCGCGAGCAGCCTGATGCGCGGCGCATTGCCGTGACCCAGGGCGACCAAATGCTCGGCGTTTTGACCCTCGAAGTGGTACTCGACTGCCCCTACACCAGCACTTTGCGCGTGCGCCAGGAACACAGCTTGCCGTGGTTGCCGGTGCCTGAGTTGCAGGTGCAGGTGTACCACGACGCACGCATGGCGGAAGTGATTGGCGCCGAGCATGCACGACGCTTTCGCAGCATCTACCCTTATCCCAATGTCGCCATGCACCAGCCGGACGAAAAAGCCCAGCTCAACGTGTTTCTGGGTGAATGGCTGAGCCATTGCCTGGCGTGTGGTCATGAATACGCACAAGTCAGATAAAGACGAAGTGTCCAGTCGCTGTCCATGAACGAGGCTGTGATCGGCAGCGCAAGCAGGCTAATGGCATAATCGCGCCATTCATCGACTTCTCCCGGGAGAGCCACCTTGCCGAGTGTTTCCACCCTGACCACTGAAGACCCGGTGCTGCTGGTGCAGCTCTCTGACAGCCACTTGTTTGCTGACGCAAACGGCTCGCTACTGGGGCTTAACACCGCTCGCAGCCTGCAGCAGGTTATCGACTTGGTAGGGGCCGAACAGCCGTCTGTCGACGTGCTGCTGGCCACCGGCGATCTGGCTCAGGACGGCAGCGTCCAGGCCTACCAATATTTTCGCCAGGTTACCGCTTCGCTGGCGCCAGTGGCGCGCTGGATTCCCGGCAATCATGACGATGTGCAGCAGATGCGCGAGGCGGCCATTCAAAGCCGTCTGATGGACCCGCGAGTGGATGTGGGCAATTGGCGTATCACGATGCTGCACTCCAACGTGCTGAAAAAAAGCCATGGTTATCTGGAAGACGACCAGCTTCAGTTGCTGGCGCAATCGCTGAGCGAAGCGCCGCAGCGTCATCACCTGATTGGCCTGCATCATCATCCGGTCCCGGTAGGTTGCCAATGGATTGAGCCGATCGGCTTGCTTAACGCCGAAGCATTTTGGGCCGTGATCGACCGCTTTCCTCAAGTCAAAGCTGTGCTGTGGGGGCATGTGCACCAGCCTTTCGATCAGCGACGCAAGGCAGTCAGGTTGTTGGCCACGCCTTCAACGTGTTTCCAATTCGCGGCGAACAGCATGGATTTCAAGGTTAGCAGCGAGGCGCCCGGCTACCGCTGGATACGCCTCAATCCTGATGGCACTTTGCATACCGGGATCTCGCGAGTAGCGGACTTTGACTTTGAACCCGACTACAGCACGGACAAATATTGACTACTGGACAAACTTACAGATGATGGGTCGAGTCATTCACCCCGAGTCAGGCTAAACTGCGCGTCTTTCTCAAGGCTGTGTCTGGCTGAATTTGTACTCGGGAGTAATGGCATGTCGGGTTCCATCTTGTATATCCACGGATTCAATAGTGCGCCCGAGTCGAAGAAGGCCTCGCAGTTGACGTCGGTGATGCAGCGAATGGGCCTTGGCGAGCAGTTACGTGTGCCTGCCTTGCATCATCACCCGCGTCAGGCGCTGGCACAGCTGGAAGCGGCCATCGGCGAGCTGGATAGCCCGTTGCTGGTGGGGAGCTCCCTCGGCGGCTACTATGCGACGTACCTCGCTGAGCGCCATGGCCTTAAAGCCTTGCTGGTGAATCCGGCCGTCAGCCCGCACCGCATGTTTGACGGTTATCTGGGTACTCAGACCAACCTGTACAGCGGCGAGACCTGGGAGCTGACCCACGATCACGTGAACGCCCTGGCCGAGCTTGAAGTCGCAGCTCCACGTGACCCGCAGCGCATTCAAGTGTGGCTGCAAACCGCCGATGAAACCCTCGACTACCGCTACGCTGAAAAGTACTACGCAGCGTGTGCCTTGCGCATTCAGGCCGGGGGCGATCACAGTTATCAGGGATTTGCCCGGCAACTGCCTGCGTTGCTGAGCTTTGCTGGAATAGCAGCAGAACAGTACCAAGCCATCGACTTTGCAGCCCTGTGAGGCACCCGTCGAATGGCCTTTATTTTCTTCATTTACGACTGACGACGAGACCCTATGGCCACTCCCAGCGCTAGCTCTTATAACGCCGACGCCATCGAAGTCCTCTCGGGCCTCGACCCGGTGCGCAAACGCCCCGGTATGTACACCGACACCAGTCGGCCCAACCACCTGGCCCAGGAAGTCATCGACAACAGTGTCGACGAAGCTCTGGCCGGTCACGCCAAATCGGTCAACGTCATCCTGCACGCCGACCACTCGCTGGAAGTCAGCGACGACGGGCGCGGCATGCCGGTGGACATCCACCCCGAAGAAGGCGTCTCAGGCGTCGAGCTGATCCTCACCAAGCTCCATGCGGGCGGTAAATTCTCGAACAAGAACTATCAGTTCTCTGGCGGCCTTCACGGCGTGGGGATCTCGGTCGTGAACGCCTTGTCGACCCAGGTTCGGGTCAAGGTCAAGCGTGACGGCAACGAGTACCAGATGACCTTCGCCGATGGCTACAAAGCCACCGACCTGGAAATCATCGGCACCGTGGGCAAACGCAACACCGGCACCAGCGTCTACTTTGCACCGGACCCGAAATACTTCGACTCACCGAAATTCTCGGTCAGCCGCCTCAAGCATGTTCTTAAAGCCAAGGCCGTCTTGTGCCCCGGCTTACTGGTCACATTTGAAGACAAAAACACCGGCGAAAAGGTCGAGTGGCATTACGAAGATGGCCTGCGCTCCTATTTGGTCGATGCGGTCAGTGAGTTCGAGCGGCTGCCAGACGAGCCCTTCTGCGGCGCCCTGGCAGGCAATAAAGAAGCGGTCGACTGGGCGCTGCTGTGGCTGCCAGAAGGCGGCGACAGCGTTCAGGAAAGCTACGTCAACCTGATTCCAACGGCGCAGGGCGGGACCCACGTCAACGGTTTGCGTCAGGGCCTGCTTGATGCAATGCGTGAATTTTGTGAGTTCCGCAGCCTGCTGCCGCGTGGCGTGAAACTGGCCCCGGAAGACGTGTGGGAGCGCATTGCGTTCGTACTGTCGATGAAAATGCAGGAGCCGCAATTCTCCGGCCAGACCAAAGAACGCTTGTCGTCCCGCGAAGCCGCCGCGTTTGTTTCCGGTGTGGTCAAGGACGCTTTCAGCCTGTGGCTCAACGCGCACCCTGAACTGGGCATGCAGTTGGCAGAGCTGGCGATCAACAACGCCGGACGCCGTCTCAAAGCCAGCAAAAAGGTCGAGCGCAAACGCATCACCCAAGGGCCAGCGTTGCCGGGCAAACTGGCTGACTGCGCGGGCCAGGACCCGATGCGCGCTGAACTGTTTCTGGTGGAAGGCGATTCCGCTGGCGGTTCCGCCAAGCAAGCGCGGGACAAAGAGTTTCAGGCGATCCTGCCCTTGCGCGGCAAGATCCTCAATACGTGGGAAGTCGATGGCAGCGAAGTGCTGGCCAGTCAGGAGGTGCACAACATCGCCGTGGCGATTGGCGTGGACCCTGGCGCAGCGGACATGAGCCAGCTGCGTTACGGCAAAATCTGCATCCTGGCCGACGCCGACTCCGACGGTTTGCACATTGCAACGCTGCTCTGCGCGTTGTTTGTACAACACTTCCGGCCGTTGGTGGACGCCGGCCACGTGTACGTAGCGATGCCGCCGCTGTACCGCATCGATTTGGGCAAAGAGATTTTCTACGCCCTGGATGAGGCGGAACGTGATGGCATTCTTGACCGTCTGGTGGCCGAGAAAAAACGCGGCAAACCGCAAGTCACGCGATTCAAGGGCTTGGGTGAAATGAACCCGCCGCAACTGCGCGAAACCACCATGGACCCCAACACGCGTCGTCTGGTGCAGCTCACGCTGGAAGACTTCGCCGCGACCTCCGAGATGATGGACATGCTGCTGGCGAAGAAACGTGCGGGCGACCGCAAGACCTGGCTGGAGTCCAAAGGTAACCTGGCGCAGGTGCTGGCCTGATGCGCAGAGCCTTTCTGGCGCTGCTGATGCTGGGCACCACGCCGCTGATGGCTGAAACATGGCCTGAACTGGTGTTGGCGTCTGAACACCCGGTTGAAGGGATGCGCGGCGGCAATTTGTCGGGCTTGGCGATGTGCCAGGGCGAAGTGTGGGCTGTGTCTGATCGAGATGATGATCAGATCTACCGACTCGACACCCGTTATCCCGAGTGGCTGGCCGAAGCGGTGAAAATCCATTTACCCCGGCCGCCGCAAAGCGGTTTGCCGTGGGGTGTGCGCATGATGGGCAAAGCCATCAGCCCGCTGCGGGGTGGCGATCTGGACTTTGAAGGCATCACCTGCGACGCGGCGGGCAACCGTTACGTGGTCAGTGAATCCCATGCGAGCGTGCTGTTGATAGCGCCGCAGGGCAACGCCTCATGGCTGAAAATCGACGCCGGTCTGGTGCGTCAGGCGCGGGCCAGCGGCATGCTGCTGCATTTCAATGCCTTGTTTGAAGGCATTGCGATCAACCCGCAAGGCAACCAGATCTGGCTGGCGGCAGAGCGCGAGCGCCGTGGCTTGCTGACCATCCGCAAAAAACAAAGCGTGTGGGACTGCGAAGACGGCTGCGTGATCATGAGTGAAGCGGGGCCGGAACAGCCGCCACCGCAACTTAAGGCCAAACCGCAGGCCAAGGATTTCGCCGATCTGGCGGTGTTCGAGGGCAAGCTGTTTACCCTGGAGCGCATGGCTTATCGCGTGTGCCGCCGCACGCCTGCGACCGGGCAAGTGGAGCGCTGCTGGTCATTTGCCGCTGACGCGCTGACCGCGCCGCGCCGTTACGCGTCGGCTTACGGGAATGCCGAGGCCTTGAGTGTCGACGCCCAAGGTGCCTGGATCGGTGTCGACAATGGCAATCACGTGCGTGCCGATGGCGAGGCGCGCCCGGTGGTCTGGCGCTTTGCGGCGCCGCCGGGTGGCTGGAGCGCCCGGTCATGAGTCAGCAACCACCGGGCAAGCGTGCCGGTCGTGTACTGATGATCGTGGCCTGGTGTGCCGGTTTGTACCTGGCGACCCAATTTTTCGGGCGTTGGGAACAGCGTCAGGAAAACCCCAACCGCGAGGTGGTCTCGGAGCAGGGCGAAGGCTTCATCGACGTCAAACTGCAAGCCAACGTGCAGGGGCACTTCGTCGCCAGCGGCCGTATCAACAACGTGCCGGTGGAATTTTTACTGGATACCGGGGCCACCGATGTGGCGGTCCCGCTGGATTTGGCCCGGCAACTGGCATTGCCCAAGGGCGTGCCCGTGACCCTGAACACCGCTAACGGGCGGGCGCAGGGCTATCGCACGCAAATCGACCGTCTGCAACTCGGCGCCATTGTGTTGCGCAACGTGCGCGCAGTGGCTGCACCGGGGCTAGAAGGCGAACAGGTGCTGCTGGGCATGAGCGCATTGAACACACTTGAATTCACCCAGCGCGGCGGCACCATGCTGCTGCGCCAGACAACGAACTGAATGAGGTCCGCATGAGCGACTCCCTTGATCTCAGCCTGGACGGCGTAGAACGCCGGTCACTGGCCGACTTCACAGAACAGGCCTACCTCAACTATTCCATGTACGTAATCATGGACCGGGCCTTGCCGCACATTGGCGACGGCCTCAAGCCCGTACAGCGGCGTATCGTCTACGCCATGAGCGAGTTGGGGCTGGACGCCGACGCCAAGCACAAGAAATCGGCGCGTACCGTTGGTGACGTACTTGGCAAGTTTCACCCCCACGGCGACTCGGCCTGCTACGAAGCCATGGTGTTGATGGCACAGCCGTTCAGCTATCGCTACACACTGGTTGACGGTCAGGGCAACTGGGGGGCGCCGGACGATCCCAAGTCGTTCGCTGCCATGCGTTACACCGAAGCGCGTTTGTCGCGTTACTCCGAAGTCCTGCTCAGCGAGCTGGGTCAGGGGACGGCGGACTGGGTGCCGAACTTCGACGGTACGCTGGACGAACCTGCTGTGTTGCCCGCACGTTTGCCGAATATCCTGCTCAATGGCACCACCGGTATTGCCGTGGGCATGGCCACCGACGTGCCGCCGCACAACTTGCGAGAAGTCGCCACCGCCTGCGTGCGCTTGCTCGACGAGCCCAAGGCTACGGTTGAACAACTGTGCGAACACATTCAAGGCCCGGACTACCCGACCGAAGCCGAAATCATCACCCCGCGTGCCGACCTGCTGAAGATCTACCAGACCGGCCGTGGCTCGGTGCGCATGCGTGCGGTGTATCACGTTGAAGACGGCGACGTTGTCGTCACCGCCTTGCCGCACCAGGTCTCGGGTGCCAAGGTGCTGGAGCAAATTGCAGCCTTGATGCAGGCCAAGCCGACCAAGCTGGCGATGGTGACTGACCTGCGTGACGAATCGGACCACGAAAACCCGTGCCGCATCGTCATCATTCCGCGCAACAACAAGGTGGATCTCGACGAGCTGATGCAACACCTGTTCGCCGTGACTGATCTGGAGTCCACGTTCCGGGTCAACATCAACATCATTGGCCTGGACGGCAAGCCGCAGTTGAAAAACCTGCGGGCCCTGTTGGTGGAGTGGCTGGAATTCCGCATTAACACCGTGCGCCGCCGCCTGCAGTTCCGCCTCGACAAAGTCGAGCGTCGTCTGCACCTGTTGGACGGTTTGCTGACGGCGTACTTGAACCTCGATGAAGTGATTCACATCATCCGCACCGAGGAGCACCCCAAGGCCGAATTGATTGCACGGTTTGCACTGACCGAAACCCAGGCCGACTACATCCTCGACACGCGCTTGCGTCAGCTGGCCCGTCTCGAAGAGATGAAGCTGCGGGACGAGCAGGATGCATTGCGTAAAGAACAAGCCAAGTTGCAAGCGTTGCTCGGCAGCGAAGCCAAGCTGAAAAAGCTGGTGCGCAGCGAGCTGCTGGAAGATGCCAAAACCTACGGCGATGACCGCCGTTCGCCAATCGTGGCCCGTGCAGAGGCCAAGGCGCTGTCGGAAAACGAGCTTGTTCCGACTGAGCCGGTAACCGTTGTGCTGTCTGAAAAGGGCTGGGTACGTTGTGGTAAGGGTCATGACCTCGACGCGACCGGCCTGTCCTATAAAGCGGGCGACGGCTACAAGACCGCTGCGGCGGGGCGTTCCAACCAGTTTGCGGTGTTTATCGACTCCACCGGGCGGAGTTATTCCGTGGCGGCGCACACCCTGCCATCGGCCCGTGGTCAGGGCGAACCGTTGACCGGTCGCCTGACGCCGCCACCGGGAGCCAGCTTTGAATGCGTGCTGTTGCCTGAGGACGATGCGCTGTTCGTCATTGCCTCCGACGCAGGTTACGGGTTTGTGGTTAAAGGTGAGGATCTGCAAGCCAAGAACAAGGCGGGTAAAGCCTTACTCAGCCTGCCCAAGGGCGCCAAGGTCATGCAGCCGCGTCCGGTCACCGATCGCGAGCATAACTGGCTGGCGGCCGTAACGACGGAAGGGCGTTTGCTGATTTTCAAGGTCAGCGACCTGCCTCAGTTGGGTAAAGGTAAAGGCAACAAGATCATCGGTATCCCCGGCGATCGCGTAGCCAGTCGCGAAGAGTACGTGACCGATATTGCCGTGTTACCTGACCACGCCACGCTGGTGTTGCAGGCGGGCAAACGCAACCTGTCGCTCAAGCCTGATGACCTCGAACATTACAAAGGCGAACGTGGACGTCGGGGCAATAAATTGCCCCGTGGTTTCCAGCGTGTGGACGCGATGTTGGTAGAAACGCCCAATTAAGCCGGTTTAGAGCACCCGATCTGCGTTTTTTCGCGTAGATCGGCTTTGCGGCGCTGGAGTCGGGCTGGATATTCGCGGATGATATGGCGCACTTGCGGCACCGCCCCATGGCGCTGTGGCCAGCGACTTTTTCGAGAATCACACTGTGGCGCGCCTGATGGCTGCCACCTGGATGGAATGATGAACGTTCTGCGCCTTCCTTTAATTGCGTTGCTGACCGGTGTGCTCGGCCTGGCGGGGTGCTCCACGCATCAGCCAGCTGCCTTGTACCAGCTGGACAGCGGCACTCCCGGTCAGCCCGCGCAAAGCGCCGGCATGGCTGTGGTACTCGGCCCGGTCACCGTGGCTGACTACCTGCAACGTGAAACCCTGCTGCAACGTCAAACCGACGGCAGCCTGAGCGCGGCCACCGATGGCCGTTGGGCGGGTAGCCTGTCGGCTGATATCGACCAATTATTGCTTCGCCAACTGGCCTGGCGCCTGGACAGCCAGCGCGTGGTGTTGGCCCCGGCGCCTGCGAGCTTCGCCCCTGACGTCCAAGTGCTGTTGTCGATCACGCGTCTGGACTCTGGCAAAAATCAGCCAGCCATCCTCGATGCGCAGTGGCGTCTGCTCGACCGTCGCGGTCAGGTGCGCGACAACCGCATGGTGCATCTGGAAAAACAGCACGATGGCACCACGGCCTCTCAGGTCAAGGCGCAAGGCGAGTTGTTGCAACAGTTGAGTCAACAGTTGGCTGTGGCCCTCAAGCCGTTGGCCAACCAGCCGCCATTGGTGGACGCCCGTAAACCGGAGCCCAAGCCAGCCCGCAAGGATGAATCTGACAAGCCGCGCATTCCGATGGCTTCCCCGATTCGTACAGACATGGAAGTGTTCCGCTTCTGAGTCAGTGGCCAATAAAAAAATCCCGCGAATGTGCGGGATTTTTTTTGCAGGTCAAAATTGCTTCACTTCAACCCTCTTCCTGAGGGTGAGGGCATCTGTGAATTTACCCGCGCTTCTCGTGCATGCGTGCCAGTTGGCGTTCGAGCATCGACGGGTAGGGCTCCATCAGGCGCTCTACACAGCACGCTCCTTCAGGGCTGGCAATCGGGCGGATGCGGGCGCGCTGGCGAATCAACGCGTCGTCACTGATTTTGCGCTCGACCAGCAACAAGTTGCGGCTGTGCTGTGACAGCGCCAGCGCGTCTTGCGCGGTTTCAGTCAGTAACAAGTCGATTTGGCTCATGCCTGTCAGGCCTTCGCCCAATACCAGTCCCAATTGCAGTTGCAAGGTGATGCCACTGTCTGCCACTTCGATTTGCAAGGCGTGACCCAGTGCGCGCAACAGCTCACCGCAGCAAATGGCGTTGGTCAGGTAGTCGTCGCCGCTGTCTTCGCTGTGGAACAGCATCAGCGTGCTGCCATCGTTGAGCGTGTGCAGCTCGCTGTCATACAACGAGGCGGCTTGCTCCAGGCAGTCGCGATAGCGTTCCAGCAACTCAGTCAGGCGCGCGCGCGGCAAGCGGCGCAGTTGGTCCTGTGCACCCAGTTGCACGGCCAGCACAGCGCTCGGCTGCGGAGCGGATGGCGCGGCGGGCTGTGGTTTGGCCAGTGTCGCCGGGGTGGCACTGCTGGAATCGCGCAGGTCGGCAAACGGGTCTTCGTCGTTCTCGTCTTCTTCAGCATGAACCACGTGCCGCGCGGCCGCTTTAGGGGCGGGCGCAGCAGGCGTTTCGTCAAAGTCCGGGTCGCGCAGGTTGCGCACTTCAAACGCGGGCTCTGGCTCGTTGTCTTCGTAGTCGCTGTCGTCGTAATCCGGCTCGGGTTCTGGCTCGGGTTCCGGCGCAGGCGGTGCCAGGCGGGTGTGAAGCTGGCGCGCCAGATCACCGATCTCATCCTGGCGGTTAATCGCCGGGGTGTAAGGGTCGGGCTCACGCAGCCACACGCGCAGTTGCAGCAGCGGGGTGGAGATGTGACGGCCCAGACGCAGGCTCAAAGCCAGGGCAAGAGCCAGCAGAATGGCGCTGAGGATGCCCATGCTTTGCAGGCTGATGGTCATCGGTTGCTGGAACTGATTCATGTCGAGGCTGATGCGCAGATGCCCTGCGGTCACGTCCTGGAATGTGATCTTGGTCTGGTACATGCCTTTGGCTTCGCCCAGCAGGCCGTTTTTCGGACGTTCACCGGCTTCTGCGAGGATGCGGTTGTCAACGCTATAAATAGCTGCGTGCGCCACCAACGGGTTTTTCGTCAGGTTATTGAGCAGCACGTTGAGGCTGAGGATGTCATTGGACACCAGCAGCTCGGTAGCGGACGTCGCGGTTTGCGTGGTCAGGCTCTGGCCCAGGGCGTCGGCCTGATCATGCATGGCCTGCTTGAATTGCAGGCCCATGACCACGGCATAAATCACCAGCGCCAGGGCGACCAGGATCACGTTATGGCTGGCAATGCGCAGAGCAAGCGGAATGCGACGATCGCGCAGGGCCCGGAAGATCAGCAGGAAGAAGTTATCGGTTTTGACAGGCGATGGCCGGTTCACTGAGCGCGGCTCTTAGTCCGTTAAATTGGTGCGCAGTATAGCGAGCGGCCCACAGGCGGCAAAGCCTTGGCGATGCCCGATGGTCACTGAAAGTGGGTAGAATGCGTTTTTTTTAGCGAATGGGGGTGTGCCTTGCGCGAAATCGTCTTGATAAACATCACGGGTGAGGACCGTCCGGGTCTCACTGCGGCCATCACCGGTGTGTTGGCCAACAATGGTGTGAACATGCTCGACATCGGCCAGGCCGTCATTCATGGCGTTTTGTCGTTGGGTTATCTGGTTGAAATCGAGCAAGCCGATCAAGTGTCGGCCGTGCTCAAAGACCTGCAACCCTTGATTGCCAATGAAGGGCTGCAACTGCGTTTTGACCCCATTAGCGAAGCGCATTACCAGCGTTGGGTGAACGAACAAAGCCAGAAGCGTCACGTGGTGACATTGATGAGCCGCCGGGTCACCGCGCAAGAACTGCTACGAGTGACATCGGTGATCAGCCAGCACGGTTTGAACATTGAGCAGACTGATCGCCTGTCCGGGCGTGTGCCGCTGGATGCGCCAATCCGATTGAGCAAGAGCTGCATCGAACTGCGCGTCACGGGCGAAGTCGCAGACCTTGAAGCCTTGCGCGCCGAGTTCTTTGAGTTGTCGCAGGCGCTCAACATCGACATCGCCTTGCAAGAAGACACCCTGTTCCGTCGTAACCGCCGCCTGGCAGTGTTTGACATGGACTCGACCCTGATTGAAGCCGAAGTCATCGACGAGCTGGCGAAAGCCGCGGGCGTGGGCGATAAAGTGTCGGAAATCACCGAGCGCGCCATGGCGGGTGAGCTGGACTTCAAGGCCAGTTTCAAAGAACGTCTGGCATTGCTCAAAGGGTTGGACGTAGGCGTGCTGGATGCCATCGGCGCATCGTTGCGCTTGACCGAAGGCGCAGAAGTGCTGTTCGCCGAACTCAAGCGTTTGGGCTACAAAACCGCGATTCTGTCCGGCGGGTTCACCTATTTTGCCAAGCAGTTGCAGGCCAGACTCGGTATCGACTATGTGTTCGCCAATGAGCTGGAAGTGGTGGACGGCAAAGTGACCGGCGTGGCGGTTGAGCCGATTGTCGATGCGCAGCGCAAAGCAGACTTGCTGCGTGAACTGGCGCAAAAGGAAGGTTTGAGCCTGGAACAGACCATTGCGGTCGGGGACGGGGCCAACGATCTGGCCATGCTGGCCATCGCGGGGCTGGGGGTCGCATTCCGTGCCAAGCCGTTGGTGAAGAAGTCGGCCAAGCACGCAATTTCAACGCTGGGCCTGGATGGCGTGCTGTACCTGTTGGGGCAGCGCGACCGCAATAGCCAAGGCTAAAGCGCCATTGGCGTCGCTGCCGCACCTTGCAGCAGCGACGCCACGCTTTACTCGCCGATCTTCTGACCCATCATCACCGGCGAACCCGCCGTCAGCTCTTGCGCCCATTTCACCTGTTCTGGCCCGAACAACACAATGGCGGTCGAACCCAACTTGAAGCGACCCAGCTCGGCACCTTTTTCCAGGTGGATCGGCGCACGCGCAGCTTCGTCGTATCGGAATGTTTTGAGCTCGCGCTTGGGCGGCGTGACCAAGCCTGCGAACACGGTTTCAATCGAAGCCACAATCATCGCGCCCACCAGCACCACGGCCATCGGGCCGCGCTCAGTGTCGAAAATGCACACTGCGCGTTCGTTGCGGGCAAACAGTTCCGGCACGTTTTCAGCCGTGGTCTGGTTGACCGAGAACAGGCGGCCCGGCACGTAGATCATTTCGCGCAGCGTGCCGGCCAATGGCATGTGCACGCGGTGGTAGTCCTTGGGCGACAGGTAAATGGTGGCGAATTCACCGCCCATGAACTGCGAGGCCACGGCCGGATCGCCGCCCACCAGTTCCAGCACGCTGTAGCTGTGGCCCTTGGCTTGGAACACGCGACCGTGTTCAATCGCGCCCAGTTGGCTGACAGCACCATCGGCCGGGCTCAAAATGGCTCCTGGCGTCGGGTCGAGCGGGCGTGCGCCTTCTTTCAGGGCACGGGTGAAGAACGCATTGAAGTGCTCGTAAGCAGTGATGTCTTCAACCAGCGCCTGAGACATGTCCACTTGATAACGCTTGGCGAACCAGGTGGTGAACGCATTTTTGAACCAGCGCACGCGGCACTCGGCAACGCAACCAGCCAGGCGCGACAGCAGGTGGTGCGGCAACAGGTACTGACTCAGGAGAAACAAACGTTTTTTCATGACGGGTCCTTAATGTTTGGCAGGCAGCTCGACGGGGGTGTCGGGGTGGTTGCCCCATTCGCCCCAGGAGCCTGCATAGCCTTTGACGCGCGGGTAACCGAGCGCCTTGGCCACCAGATACGTAAAGCCAGAACGATGGTGAGTCTGGCAGTGGGTAATCACTTCTTTGTCGGGCGTAATGCCCAGATCTTCGAGGATCTGCGGCATGTCCTTGCGGATGCGCAGGTTGCGGGTTTTATCCATGCCTGCGGTCCATTCGAAATTTTTCGCGCCGGGGATGTGGCCGCCTTTCGCCGCCAACACTTTTTCTCCGCTGTACTCGGCGAAGCTGCGTGCGTCCCAAATGGCCAGATCTGCAGCACCCAACCGGCTTTGCAGGTATTCGCGGGTGGCAGTGGGTTCATCGTGCAGAGTCAACGAGACCTGTGCGTTTTTAGGCGTCGGCACCTCGGTCGATTCGCGCAGGCCATCGGCGATCCATGCGTGAATGCCACCGTCCATATAGTGATAAGCCTTGTGCCCGATCACATCCAGCAACCAGATAAACCGGCCAGCCCAACCGCCGCCTTCATCGTCATACACCACGTAAACGGCGTTTGAGCAGTGCCCCAATTCGCTGAACAGTTTTTCGAGCGCTGCTTGAGTGGGCAATAAACCCGGAGCAGGCGGCAGGCCGAGCTGGGTGCGCTTGGGGTCCACGAAGCGTGCGCCTGGCACGTGGCCTTTGGCGTAGCGTGCCTCGCTGGTCAGGTCGACAATAATCAGGTTTGGTGCGTCGAGCCGCGCATACAGGTCGCTGGGCTCAATCACCAATGGCAAGCCAGAGAAGTCAGGCATGTGAGGTCTCCAGGGCGAAAAGGGGCGGATTGTAGCGCAAGCGTCAGCGTCCGCGCGTGGTAAAGCTGTTGAGCGCTTTTTCGATGCACTGCACGGTTTTGCCGAAGGCCTGCACGGTGGTCTCCGAAAACGGCCCGCCGCCCTGATCGGCCAGCACCAGCATCACCATGCGGCCGTGGTTACTGAGCGAGCGCAACAGCAGGTGCTCGCCGGGGAACAGGTTACGCAAACTCTTGGGTAAGACCGCTGAAATTTGCGCATTGTTCTCTGGCGTCAGGCGAAATTGTGCAGGTTGTGCCATCAAGCGCTGCAGGACTGCGCTCTGGTTGATTTGCAGGCTCAAGTCGAAGGCTGCCTTGGGCAGGCCGGCAATCTGATGCACGCTCAGGCTGGTCGATGTTTTATCGGCCATCAATAGCAGCACGCGGCGCATGCCGCAGGCCACCAGCGCATCACGGGCGCAGGTGGTCAGGTGCATCGAATTAGTGAACGAACTCGGTTCGGCCAGCAGTTGCCTGCATTGCTTGCGCCACACCACCAGCGATTCGGCCGACGGCGGCGGGGCAGGCAACAAACCCCGGTGCATGCGCCGCATGCCCCATGGCCACAACAGCGATTCGGCCGGGTGCCAGAGGTCGGGCATCGAGTGATAACGTGCACTGCTGGCCGCATTCTGGTGGACCAGTTGTTGCAGTTCTTCCAGTGGCATTTGCAGGTACAGACTGGTCAGGTATTGCCAGCGCAAGTTGTGAGGTGTATCCCATGCTTGCTGGGCTGAGAGTGCCAGGCCATTGGCCAGCAATACCGTATTCGAGGGCTGATTCAACCAGCGGCGCAGGGCCGGGTCAGCGTCCAGGCGTTGTTGCTGGCGCAAGCGATGATGATTGTCGCGGGCAATGTGCAGCACCTTGACCAAGGTGCGCTGCTCATCGGTAATGACGGTATAACCCTGCAACACCCACTCCGGCAGTCGCCACAATTGCGCCAGTGCGCGGCATATTTCAAACAGGCGCACGCCGAACAGTTTTAGCTCCACCGTGCTTGCGCATTCACCTTTGTGAATCACACGCAGCTCCCACTCTTCGAGCTGTTCGGGGTGCGTGAGGGCCATCGCCCACAGCGGCGACAGAAACAGTAGGCTGCCCCAATAGATTTCTTGCCACAGGCGTGCCAGACGATTGCCAAACAGGCCGCTGGCTTGTTGCGCAGCGTGCTGACTAATCAGCTGAATCTGGCGAAAAGCCTGCGGGATTTCTTCCCACGGCAACGCGGGGAGGCGTTCAAGCAATTCTTGCGTGCGGGCCAACCCCAGGCGATTGATCGCGACTTCCAGGCTCTCGGCAGGCTCACTCAAACTGCCGTGCGTGTGGTGATTGGCGTCCCGTATCAAGCTCAGCGCCAGTGCAGGACTGTCCTGCATCAGCTCGGCAATGTCGCGTAACGAGCGGCGATTGTCGTTGATTGCCTTGCAGACGCGCTCGTGGCTGTCTTGCGGGATGGGCAGACGAACAGCATCGAGCTGTTTGACCCACGCATCGAGGGTATTGGGAGTTGGAGTCGCGTTGCCGGTTTCATTAGCCATGATGGGAGAGTGGTCATCATCCATTGTTTACACGCCCGGAGCGGGCCCAACTGGCTTTTCGCCTTTATGGCCTATAGTCTGGCGCAGTTTTGCCGATAAGTAGAAGAAGAGTTTTTTAACTCTCGAATATGACCTTGAACCCGACGCAGAAGTACCTGAATACCTATGGCTAAAATTATCGGCATCATTGTCGTGTTCGCGAGCGTGCTCGGCGGATACGTGCTTTCCCACGGCAAGATCGGGGCGCTGATTCAGCCGTTCGAGGTCTTGATTATCGGCGGGGCGGCGTTTGGTGCGTTCCTGCAGGCGAACCCCGGCTACATGACCATGCACGTGATCAAAAAATCGCTGGGCATGTTCGGTTCGCGCTTCACCCACACGTTCTATCTGGAAGTGCTGGGCCTGGTTTACGAGATTCTCAACAAAAGTCGTCGCGAAGGCATGATGGCCATCGAAGGCGACATTGAAGACGCCGCGGCCAGCCCGATCTTCGCCAAATACCCTTCCGTGCTCAAAGATGACCGCATGACCGCGTTTGTCTGCGATTACTTGCGCATCATGTCGTCGGGCAACATGGCGCCCCACGAGCTGGAAGGTCTGTTCGACATGGAGCTGTTCAGCCTTAAAGAAGAGCTTGAGCATCCTTCCCATGCCGTGACCGGGGTTGCCGATGGCATGCCGGGCTTCGGTATTGTGGCCGCGGTATTGGGTATCGTGGTGACGATGGCCTCCCTGGGTGATGGCGATCAGGCGATGATCGGCGTGCACGTAGGCGCGGCGCTGGTGGGTACCTTCTTCGGTATTTTGGCGGCTTACGGTTTCTTCGGCCCGCTGGCGACCTCGCTGTCCCACGATGCGAAAGAAGAACTCAACGTGTACGAATCCATCAAGGCGTCACTGGTCGCCTCTGCCTCGGGCATGCCGCCTTCGCTGGCGGTCGAGTTCGGCCGTAAAGTGCTGTATCCCAAGCACCGTCCGAGCTTCGCCGAGCTGGAACAAGTAGTCCGCGGTCGCTGATCCATGGAAAACAATCAGCCAATCATCATTAAGCGCGTCAAGCGCTTCGCGGCGGGCCACCACGGTGGCGCCTGGAAAATTGCGTTTGCTGACTTTGCTACGGCGATGATGGCGTTCTTCCTGGTGCTGTGGCTGTTATCCACAGCCACCCCGGAACAGAAAATCGCCATTGCCGGTTACTTCAAAGACCCGATCGGGTTCACCGAAACCGGCACGCCGTACATCATTGACCTAGGCGGCACGCCCACCCTGGCGCCGGACACCACGCTCAACCCTGAAGAAAAAATGCAGCCCCAGCCCGACAAGATCACGGTCGACACCGATCAAGTCGAAGGCATGGCCGAGCAGGTCGAGAAAGAACGCCTCGAACTGTTGCTTCAGGAGTTGCAGAACAAGGTTGAAGAAAATCCGCAACTGCGCAAATTCAAAGACCAACTGTTGTTCGAAATCACCCCCGACGGCTTGCGCATTCAGATCATGGACGCGGAAAACCGCCCGATGTTCGACGTCGGCAGTGCGCGGCTCAAGCCTTACTTTGAAGACATATTGCTGGCCATGGCGGACACCATCAAAGCCGTGCCGAACAAAGTCAGCATCAGCGGGCACACCGATGCCACGCCCTATGCCAGCGATGCAGAGTTTGGTAACTGGGAGTTGTCGGCCAACCGAGCAAACGCAGCGCGCCGGGCATTGATTGCGGGCAGTTATCCGCAGGATCAAGTCGCGCGGATCGTGGGTTATGCCTCGTCAGTACTGTTCGACAAGGTCAACCCGTTGAACCCGATCAACCGCCGCATCGACATCGTGGTGTTGACGAAGAAAGCGCAGCGGGCGATTGAAGGTGAGCAGGGCGCCGAGATGGCCAAGCCGGAAACGCCGACCACCCCGATTGACCCGATCACCTTGCCTGCTGACCAAGTGCCGCCCGCCATGCATGAAGAGCGGGAAAAACTGAACCTGTTTGATGACAAGGCGCCAGTGACACCGAAGCCTTGATCCCGCGTGCCCTCACCCCGCACAGAGGGTGAGGGCACCGTTCAGTAGCTCGACTCAGGCAAGCTGGCAATGATCGAACGGTAGCTGTTCATGCGTTGTTGCTGCACGCGGCCATCGTCCAGCGCCATCAGCAAGGCACATCCCGGCTCGCGGTCGTGCTTGCAGTCGCGGAAACGGCAACGGCCGATCAAGTCGTGGAACTCGATAAACCCGGCTTCCACATCCGCCCGGCTCACGTGGCCCAGACCAAACTCGCGAATACCGGGGGAGTCGATCAGCTCGCCGCCGCCCGGGAAGTGGAACAGCCGCGCCGTGGTCGTGGTGTGCGTGCCCTGACCGGAAATCTCGGACAGCGGGCCGACCCGCAGGTTGACCTCAGGCAGCAAGCTGTTGACCAGCGACGATTTGCCCACGCCTGACTGACCCACAAACACGCTGATATGCCCGTCCAGCTTGGCCTGCAACTGCTGCATGCCGTCGCCGTGGTGCGCGGACACTTCCAGCACCGGATAACCCAGCTGACGATAAACGCCCAGCAGCGCATTCAGCGCCGGGGCGTTTTGTTCGTCGATCAGGTCGGCTTTGTTGAGCAGCAGCAACGGGCGAATCCCCGCGTGCTCGGCAGCTACCAGATAACGGTCGATCAGATTGGCGTGCGGCTCGGGCATCGGCGCAAACACAATAACGATCATGTCGACGTTGGCGGCAACCGGCTTGAGCTGGCCACGGCTGTCCGGGCGACACAGTTCGGTTTTGCGCGGCAATTGGGCGACGATCACGCCAATCCCTTGATTGCCCGCGCGCCATACGACGGTATCGCCGGTCACCAGCGCTGGCAGGTTGGCGCGCAAGTGGCAGCGGAACATCTGGCCTTTGAGCTCGCCTTCTTGGGCCTCGACCTCGACCTGCACACCGAAGTGCGCGATCACCAGACCGAGTTGCTCGGGGCCCAGATCGCCCCCTTCAAGCGCTTCTACGGCACTGGATTCGCGTTTGGCGGCGCGGGCAGCGCGCTCGCCCTGGATCTTTTCGATGCGCCAGTTTTGGCGACGGTTGAGCTGGCGTTTGGCCATGGGTGTTCCGTGTTGATAAAACGATAAGGAGGGTAAAACGCTGGCGAGTTTAGCACGTGGGCTGCGTGCCTAAGCTAAACTGCGCGACTAAGCCCAGGAGCCTTCTATGCAAAACCCACAGAATTTGATTTGGATTGACCTGGAAATGACCGGTCTGGACCCAGACAACGACGTCATTATCGAAATGGCCACCATCGTCACTGACAGCAACCTCAATACCCTGGCTGAAGGCCCGGTCATCGCCATCCACCACAGCGACGACGTACTGGCGCGCATGGACGAGTGGAACACCCGCACCCACGGCAGCAGCGGCCTGACCCAGCGCGTCAAAGACAGCACCACCAGCATGGCCGAGGCCGAGGCACAAACCATTGCCTTCCTCGAACAATGGGTGCCTAAAGGCAAATCGCCGATCTGCGGCAACAGCATCTGCCAGGACCGTCGCTTCCTTTATACCCACATGAAAACCCTGGAAAGCTACTTTCATTACCGCAACCTCGACGTCTCGACGCTTAAGGAACTGGTTGCCCGCTGGGCACCTGAAGTGCGCGACAGCCTAGTGAAAAAAGGCACGCATCTGGCACTGGACGACATCCGGGAGTCGATTGCCGAGTTGCAGCACTACCGTAAACATTTCATCAAGTTCTGAAGATCGTGTCCCTGGCCGCTGCCATGGGCTGCCAAATGCTGCGCCGCAACCCGTTTGCGAAGGGGTTCGCGGCCTGCCGGCATCGTTTACAAAAGTACTGCCCCCGCTGCCCCCTTTTGGTGCCCGCGCCAACTGAGTAGACTGCGCGCCTTATTGCAAGGAACGCCGCCATGTTGCTGATGCTCTATTTAGTTGCCATTACTGCCGAAGCCATGACCGGCGCGTTGTCTGCCGGGCGTCGGGGCATGGACTGGTTTGGTGTGGTGCTGATTGCGTGCGTCACGGCGCTCGGCGGCGGTTCGGTGCGCGATGTGCTGCTGGGGCATTACCCGCTAACGTGGGTCAAGCACCCGGAATACCTGGTGCTCACCACTTTTGCCGCGCTGGTGACGATTTTTATCGCACCGCTGATGCGCCATTTACGCTCGCTGTTTTTGGTACTCGATGCGCTGGGGTTGGTGGCGTTTACCCTGATCGGCTGCATGACCGCGCTGGAAATGGGCCAAGGCATGCTGGTGGCGTCAGTCAGTGGGGTGATTACCGGCGTCTTTGGCGGCATCCTGCGTGACATCTTCTGCAATGACATCCCGTTGATCTTTCGTCGTGAGCTGTATGCCAGCGTGTCATTTGCGGCTGCGTGGTGCTTTTTGCTTTGCACTTACCTGAACATGCCCAACGAACAGGCGATTTTCGTCACCTTGTTCGGTGGTCTTTTGCTGCGCTTGCTGGCAATTCGCTTTAACTGGGAAATGCCCAAGTTCGTCTACAACGACGCGCACTGAGTCGGCTGCACACCTGCCAATAGCGCGTCGACCACGGCGCGCGCCCTCTCTACGTTGTGAGCCACGCGCCATAACCGCTCGGCTTCAAAGCGGCTGAGGTGGGGGCTGGTGTTGTCGGCGTTCAGTTCCGCCCCTTCGAGCAATAGTGAGAGCTGGTACAAGGCTTCCTCAGCCGTGACACCGGGGTTGATGCTGAATAAGGAAGAGCCGCAATGGGGTGTGGTGTGTAAAGAATTGAGAAGTGGATCGAGGGCGATTGCTTTCATTGATTTGCTCTCATAAATAAGTTGGAAAAACTGCTGTTATTCGCTGTCAATCGAAAGGTGGCAGTTGTGTGCGAGAACAACCAAGACCCGGCGCGCTCAACAGCCATAACACGGTGAAGGGTTGCTAGCGGTTGCCTTGCTTGTCCTCTTGCGGTCTGTCAAAACCGGTCACTGATTTCAGCGACGCGGCGAGACTGTTCTCGGATGATGCGTGTCACAAGGCGGGAGGATTCTCTCGGGAACTTGCCCCGAACGAAAGCGATGATCCAGGTGCAGACGTTGCAACTTCTGTAGGAGGTTTTTCATAACTTAACGCGGTCTTTGTAGGCGAATGTTTGGCCGTCATGTTGATATAACTATTTTTTGTGAACAACAGCGTATAACTCAATTATCCTGATAAGGATTTTCTTTGTTGAGTATTTTGTTTTAGGCGCGCCTGAACGGTATTCAGTGGCTGGGTAACATAGTTTGCTGCGATTACGCTGAATCAGCCTACACCTTATAGAGAATTTGCGGTGCGCTGTTGCTGAGTGGCTGAACTAATCTGCAAAGGCATGGAAGGATCTGTGCGGTCACCGTTAATCAGGGAGAGTGCTTGTGAGCGAATTATTAAAGGGTAGTGCTGCAGTCGATGAGGGCGAAATTGTAGGTGTTTCAAGGCTAAGTGTGGTTTTTGACTCGCACCCCAATAATGTGTCTAAAAAGATTTTTGCGAATGCGCGGATGCAGGCGCGAATCACTGTATTAATAAATTGTATCGATAATAATGGCCGTGATGTTCGGCCTCCGGACGCCATGCTCAAAAGCCTTAAACTTATTCACTATAACGGAGGCCATGATCTTGGGTCGCAGTGGACCGTTCGTGAAGTACCCAACCAATACAGGCATGACATCTCGGGCGTGGCAGGGCGTCAGCGTCGTGACGCCAGTGATGAAGATGAGCGCGGGGTGGTGGTTGAGCGCTGGGTCAGCTGTGATCAAATTGATGAAACCAGGATCGCGGTTGCTATTACCCTCCCCAATGGTCGGGTGGCAAAGAGCAATAACCCTCACTCTTTGATGGGTGGAAGTGACAGCTCGGTGACCTTGGAGGCGATTGCGCCAGTTCGTTATGGTGCGGAGTATTTCAGGTTGGAGAAAGTTGCTGAACCTGCGGGGGTTGGGCACAAGATTTACAAGTGGTATTTGGGGTTGCGTGTGGGTGCAAGTAACATTCCCCTACAAGACTGGATGACTAACGATATCGATGTATTCAGAGGGCAACCGTTTTACTGCGATCCTTGGACGGGCAATGTAATCAACTCTCCCTTATATGTTGTGGGTACTCTCATTCATGCAGGTACCCAATTAACTCATGTCTGGCTGCCTACAGATTCGGCAGACCATTCAGGGCGTTTCCGGCAGGACTACATCGTTAATGTGAATGACAGGCCTGGAGAACTGACACTTGTTCAAGGGCTTTCTGGATGGGGGGATCGATCTTGTCCGGTCAAAAAAAATCCTTGTTTTATCACCGTTATTGACGCTTTCGGGACGGAACATGCGCTGCATATTTTTGTGAATGAATATGAACAGGGTTTCGAGTTGAAGTAGCAAAAAAAGGGGGGGTCTATTCTGCGTGATAAATAAAATATGAAAGGGGTGCGTAATGCCAGTTGCGGGAAATAACGATATTTATTCAAATGCTTTTAACTTCGACAGTTTCCTGTCGGGAGGGGTGGATCCTCGCACAGGTATTTACAGTTGCAGGTTGTCGTTGGGCAACATCCAGTCTCAAGCGCTCAATGGTCCAGCCCTACCACTGAGTCTTCACTTTAATCCGCTTAATTCCTTTGATCGCGGTTTTGGTATCGGCTGGATGCTGACGGGTACGCGTTATGACCGGACAGCTAAAACGCTATCGCTGGCAAGCGGAGAAACCTATAAAACGCAGGAGTTACCGTCCAGGGTTTTGCTGACGGATCAGAAGCTTGAGCACCACAAGTTGCATGTCACAGGGGAAAAACGCTTTCTCTTGTCTACCCAAAATGGTCAATGTGAAGAACTGGCCATGATGGGGCTCAGCAACGTGGCGATGACGCAACGAATATGGAGTGCCAACGGGGCAAGTATTGAACTGGCTTACACGCTTTATAACGGTCATCCGATGTTGAGCGAGGTGCGCGATAGCCGTCGAACGCTGTTGTCGATCACGCGTACGGGCGCAGGATTAGAGCTCAAGCGCTTTCCCGGTTCCGATAAGGAGGCCACTTTCGTTATTCATTTAGTCAATGGCCGCCTCTCCAGTATTACGTTGCCCGGTGGTGGGCGATGGGAAATACGTTATCTGGTGCTCAACGGGCTGGCCTATCTGTCGCGTTTGTACTCGCCCCTGGGAGCGATTGAACATATAAGTTACAAAACAATGGGGCTGCGCTTTCCTGAAGGAAGCAGCATGCCTGCAATGGCTTCAGTGGCGACACACTCGGTATTCCCGGGTAATGGGCAGCCCTCTATTCATAAACACTTCAACTTTTCAGATACCAACTTCCTGGGCTTTGGCGCGGCCGGTTTCTCATCAGAAACGTCTGGCGACAGGCTTTACAAAGTCGTTGGAGATTACAGCTATGCATCGACCGAAACCCTGATGTCAGGGGGGGAGGTGCACAGTGAAACAGTGCGCACCTTTAACAAATTTCATTTGCTGGACGCTGAAGTGACTCGGTGCGGTGCAAAAAAAATATCCGAGCGGGTGGATTATCACACCGAGGCAGGCAAGTGCTTCAGGGACCAGCCTGCGCAATGCCGACTGCCAAAGCGCTCGCTGAAGCGCTACGAGGATGTCAAAACAGGCATTTTCCGTGAGGAGGTTACGCAGTTTGAGTTCGACACGTATGGCAATGAAGTCAAACGTGTCACACCTGATGGCCTTACCACGCTGACTGACTACTTCCCGAGTGAAGGTGCTGACGGTTGCCCGGCGGATCCCTTGATGTTTGTCCGGTTTCCACGTCAAAAAACGGTCTTCTCTGGCACTCACCCGCAAGAACCTCATCACATCACACGATTTCGGTATACCGCATTGGCGCTGCTTGAGGGCGCGACAGTTGCTTCGATTATTCCCGAGCGCGAGCAGTTCTATGTGCGTGTTGGTGAAACCGAGGTTTTGCATGAGCAAACCGATTATGAATACGCTGCAACACCTCAGGACCCCACTCTCCATGGACGCCCGGTAGCCAAAACTTCGACCCTCAACGGCTTGGCTACCAAAGAAACCCGAAGCTATGCCATCAGCCATCATGCAGTGACGGTAGAAACTGTACTGACAGGCCATGACGAAAGCCGCGCAACGGACCGGGTTGTTTACTGCGCATTTACGGGGGGCTGTTTATCGCTTAGCGAAGAAGACAAGGCACCAGTCGAGTATGAATATGACGCATTGGGGCGGGTGACACGCGAAACGGTGTCGAAGGCTTCGTCGTACCAAGCCTCAAAAACCAGGGCTTACCAGCTCCCTCAATCCGAGACGCAGTACCCCACGCTCCTCATTACTGATGTCAATGGCATGCAGCAGCGAGTGACATACGACGGTATTGGGCGTGTCTGCACGATTGAGGAGCAAGACGTAGAAAGCACTTCGAACGAACAGCCATTGCGGCTCATCAAGCGCAACCAGTACAACAGCCTGGGTCAGCTTCATAGCGAAACCGTTACAGACTGGCTGGGTGTCAGGCCGTTGGTGCTTCAGACACGCTATGCCTATGACGATTGGGGACAGGTCAAAACAACGCTTCATCCTGAAGGTGTGCAGGCGCATGTCGAGCGATCCCCTGAGCATTTATCGCAGACCTGCTGGAAACAGGGGCAGGGTAAAACGGTCACGTTTTTTAATACTCAAGGCAAACCTCTAAGTGTTGAGACCTTCGATTTGCAGGGCGTTAGCCAGTCCAAAACGACCCATGCCTATGATGGGTTTGGTCGATGCATTCGGCAGACGGATCCCGCAGGCAATGAGACGGCATTTGAGTACGACGCCTTTGGGCGCCTCTGTCGAAGCACTTTGCCCGACGCGACGGTTGTAGAGACCCGGTATGCGTTGTTCAGCAGCGAAGAACTGCCGGTGCAAATTCAAGCGGCTGACAAAGTGATCGGCACCCAGACGTTCGATGGCTTGGGGCGTTTGGTCGCAAGCAACACCGGGGGGCGGAAAACGACTTATGAATATGCACCGGGTAGCTCACTTCCACGTGCGGTCAGTCGACCCGACGGTCAGCGTAGCACCCGCGACTATGAAGCGATGCTTGATGGGGCAGTGGTCGGGCGTACGAGTGCGAATCAAACTTCTGTTTATGGTTATGACCCCCGTTCCGGCTTGCTCACTCGCGCCAGCGAACTGGGACGTACCAGCACCTATGAATACTCACGGGCGGGAAGGCTGAAGCGGGAGCAATGGGCCCTGGCGGGGAAGTTGTACGAAGCTTTTTACACCTACTCCCTGGGGGGGCGCGTGCTGAGCCATGTGGGTGTAGACGGTTCGCGCAGTGAGCACGGTTATGACGCATACGGCCGGCTGAAAACCATGAGTTGCGACGCTTTAAAGGCCGAGTGCGAGTACAACGCCCTGGGTCAGATGCACATCATCAAGGCCAGTGATGCCGCGCAACAACAGCTTACAACGACCATGAGCTATGACGAGGTGGGGCGGGAAGTGCAGCGCATGGTGCACGCCAATGGTGTCGAAAAATTCACCTTGAAAACCCGTTACACCCGCGCCAGTAAAGTTGCTCAGCGCAGCCTGTTGAATAACGGGGTCGTCCTGCGCGATGAGTATTTCGACTATGACCGTCGGGGGCGACTTGTCCATTACCGGTGTAATGGCACCCAGCGCCCCTGTAACCCGTTGGGTAAAGAGATTGTGGCCCAGCGCTTCGAATTTGATGCTTGGGACAACATTGTGTCGCTGCAGACAACCTTCGAGGGCGGCCAAAACACCACGACCTACACCATGAGCGAGAGTGACCCGACGCAGTTGATCAAGGTTGAGCACTCTCATGCGGACTATCCGGCGCCGGTTACGTTGCGCTACGAGGCCAATGGGCATTTGATTCTGGATGCTGCCGGACGGACGTTGAGTTATGACGGCTTGGGTCGTCTCACACAGGTGTCGCTGGCCGTGAATGCTGCCGTTCGCAAGTACGGCTACGACGCGGGGGACCGTTTGGTCGAGATGATCGATAGCGACACGGCCCCCCGGCATTTTTTTTATCGCGATGACTGTTTGGTCAATGAAGTTCAGGGCTCGGATACCACGACGTTTCTGCGCATGGGGAATACGCTGCTGGGGCAGGAGGAGCAAGGGGGCGCGACACGTACAGTCTTACTGGCGGGTGACTCACAGAAGACCGTGCTGGGTGCCTCTGTGAATGATCATGTTTCCTCGGTTGCATATGACCCTTATGGCAACCGGTCGATGCAAGGTGAGGTGCTGACCGGGCTCGGTTTCAATGGCGAGCGTTTTGACTCCGTGACTGAGTGTTACCTGCTGGGGAATGGCTATCGGGCATACGATCCTTTACTGATGCGTTTTCAGAGCCCGGACAACCAGAGTCCGTTTGGCGCCGGAGGGTTGAATCCCTATGCCTATTGTTTGGGTGATCCGATCAATCGAAGCGATCCTACAGGGCATTCCGTTTGGGAAGCTATCGTAGGCGCCGGTATAGCTGCGCTGGGTATCCTGGCAAGCATTGCAACGTTTGGTGTGGCTACCCCGCTGGCAATCGCGGGACTCGTGGCGGGCGTGACCAGTGGCATTGCGGGGATTGCCAGTGCTGTGTTTCAAGGGGCTTGCCCGGAGTCAGGTGCAGGCGAAATATTGGGTTATGTAAGCCTGGGGCTTGGGCTTCTATCAGTGGGTGTAGGCCTTGCAGCCTCGGGTAAAGTTTTCAGCCATTTTGGTAATCGTTTGCACGACGCCTTTAAGAGTGGGCTCGATGGAAAAGGGGCGCTAAAGGGGGGCAAGGCAATGGCAAGCGGTGCCAAGGGGAAAACGACGGCACCCGCTGTCAAATGGAAAGTTATTGCGCCCAAGCCGAAAAATATACGTTCAGATTTGAGTGAGAGTGCGCTGAATGACTATCACCGGTTTGTTAAAAGCATCGAAGAGCAGAATTTGCACCCGGGTATAGCCGCGCAAAAACTCGGTGACGCCAAGTACACCAGAATGAGTGGCACGGCTAAAAACATACATCAATATGAGATTCGTATAGGTGGAAAGGACCGCGTCACGTTTTTATTACACAAGGATTCAGTAGAAATACTCCAGGTTGGCGGGCACGCACTGATGAAGAAGTAAGCCAAAGCCTCTAGCGCGCCGCGTGCTGATCAAGCGCCCACTGCACATGCTCCTGCACCAGTGCTGACGGGTAATCGCGGCGTGCCTTCAATGCTTCCAGCACAGGAATGGTCGACGGCGCATTGCCCAGCCCCACGGCCAGATTGCGCAGCCAGCGCTCATAACCAGCCCGTCGCAGTGGCGAGCCTTCTGTGCTGCGCAGGAATGTGTCCTCATCCCACATGAACAATTCGGCCAGCTCAGCGTTGTCCAGGTTGTGCCGCGGCTTGAAGTCACCTTCAGCCGTGGTGCGGGCGAAGCGGTTCCAGGGGCATACGATCTGGCAGTCATCGCAACCAAACACCCGATTGCCGATCATGGCGCGCAGTTCTACCGGTATGGCGCTTTTTAGCTCAATAGTGAGGTACGAAATACACCGCCGTGCATCCAGCACATACGGCCCGACAAACGCATTGGTCGGGCAAATATCCAGGCAGGCCGTGCAACGCCCGCAGTGTTCGGTTTCGTGCGGTGCATCTTCGGGCAACGGCAGGTCGACAAACAGCTCGCTCAAAAAGAAGTAACTGCCCGCCTTGCGATTGAGGATCAAGGTGTTCTTGCCGATCCAGCCCAAACCGGCTTTTTGAGCGATGGCTTTTTCCAGCACCGGTGCGCTGTCGACGAAGGCACGAAAGCCGAACGGGCCGATCTGGGCTTGAATACGGTCCGCCAGTTGTTGCACGCGCTTGCGGATCAGTTTGTGGTAGTCGCGCCCCAAGGCGTAACGCGACACGTAGGCTTTTTCTGGCTGGGCCAGTAATTGCGCCATGTGCGTGTCGCCGGGCAGGTAGTCCATGCGCAGCGACACCACGCGCAAGGTACCGGGCACCAGCTCTTCAGGGTGCGAGCGTTTGCTGCCGTGAGCACCCATGTAGTCCATCTCGCCGTGATAACCCGCTGCGAGCCAGCGTTCGAGGTGTTGCTCGTGCTCTCCCAGATCGAGGCCGGCAATGGCGACATGTTGAAAGCCCAGCTCGCGGCCCCATTCCTTGATGGATTGAGCGAGAGCGGGTAGGTCGACAGTAATAGCAGGCATGAGGCAAGAGAAACCGGGGCTGAGATGCGTATAATTCTGCCAGACATCGGAGCCCGACACGTATGCCGCAGACCAAACACCTGTTATCTGAACCCGACCTCCTGCACGTAGCCACCTTGCCGCGCCTGCCTGCACGCGCGCCTGATGCGCATAAAGGCCAGTTCGGGCACGTGCTGCTCATAGGTGGAGATCGAGGTTTCGGCGGTTCCATCACCTTGAGTGCCCAGGCAGCCTTACGCAGCGGCGCCGGGCTGGTGTCACTGGCCACGCGCCCGGAGCATGTGCCCGCGGCGTTGACCCGCCTGCCGGAAGTGATGACCTTAGGTGTGTCGTCTGCCAATCAGTTGATGAGCCTTTTGGTGCAGGCCTCGGTGTTGGTGGTTGGCCCCGGTTTGGGGCAGGCAGCATGGGGCCGCAGCCTGCTGTCTGCAGCGGCGCAGGCAAAAATCCCGCAGGTGTGGGATGCCGATGCGTTGAATCTGTTGTCCAACGCTGACCTTGCATTGGCGCCGGGCTCCGTGATGACGCCGCATCCTGGCGAAGCGGCGCGGTTGTTGGGCATCAGCGCTGAACAGGTGCAGGCCGATCGTCCTGCGGCGGCGCGGGCACTGGTTAAAAAATACTCAGCTGTGTGCGTGCTTAAAGGCGCAGGCAGTTTGATTGCCGGGGTGGATGGCCAATTGGCGCTCTGCGATCTCGGGCATCCTGCCATGGCCACAGCCGGGTTGGGTGATGTGTTGGCAGGCGTGATTGGCGCATTCCTGGCACAAGGCATGTCAGCGTTTGATGCGGCGTGTCTGGCGGTGTGGCTGCATGCCCGCGCCGGAGAGCAACAAGGGATTCTGGGCAGAGGGCTGGCGGCCACTGATTTGATTCCAGCCATTCGTCAGTTGTTGGAGGAACACGCACCGTGCACACATTAAAACTGCAACTGGACGATGAAGCGGCCATGACCGCGTTTGGCGCAAAGCTGGCGAGTATCACCGAAGGCCATGGTCTGATCTTCCTTGAAGGCAACCTTGGAATGGGCAAAACCACCCTGTCACGCGGCTTGATTCGCGGGCTTGGGCATGTGGGTGCGGTTAAAAGTCCGACCTTTACGTTGGTTGAGCCCTACGAGATTGGCGACATTCGCGCCTTCCATTTCGACCTTTATCGCTTGGTTGACCCTGAAGAGCTGGAATTTCTGGGCATTCGCGACTATTTCGAAGATGACGCACTGTGTTTGATCGAGTGGCCCGAAAAGGGTGCAGGCTTTTTGCCAAAGCCCGACCTGACCATTACCATTACCCCTTATAACACCGGGCGTTTGCTGACGCTGACGCCCCAAGGTTCGCGTGGCGAGTCTTGGTGTGCCGCCTTGGCACCGGAAAACAATCAATGATGGGGTTTGGTATGCGCTTTCGCGCGTTAGTGAGTGTCGTTGGAGTGTTGCTCAGTGTCATGGCCGTCAACGCCTTGGCCGCGACCCAGGTAAAAAGCGTGCGACTGTGGCGCGCACCGGACAACACACGTCTGGTGTTTGACCTGACAGGCCCGGTGCAACACAGCGTGTTTACCCTCACATCGCCCGACCGGCTGGTGATCGACATCAACGGCGCTACTCTGGCAGGCGCATTGAATGTGCCGACGGCCAACACGCCGATTACCAGCTTGCGCTCGGCGCAACGAACACCTACCGACCTGCGCGTGGTGATCGACCTGAAAAAGTCCGTTACCCCGAAGAGTTTCGTGCTGGCGCCTAACGCCCAGTACGGCAACCGTCTTGTGGTTGACCTTTATGATCAGGGCGTTGATCTGGCGCCAAGCCTGCCTGCCACCAACGTGGCGAAAGTGCCCGTGGTGCCAGTGACCCCTGCGCAGCCTGATGTCGCATTGCCCCCGATTCCGAGTGGCAAGCGCAGTGTTGTGGTCGTGATTGACGCCGGCCACGGCGGTGAAGACCCGGGAGCTTCAGGTTCCCGCGGTCAACGCGAGAAAGATGTGGTCTTGGCGATTGCCAAAGAATTGCAGCGTCAGGTCAACGGCATGAAAGGCTTCCGCGCCGAGCTGACCCGGACGGGCGACTATTTCATTCCTCTGCGTGGCCGTACTGAGATTGCCCGCAAGAAGGGCGCCGATCTGTTCGTCTCGATCCACGCTGACGCCGCGCCTTCCAAGGCCGCGTTTGGCGCTTCGGTGTTTGCATTGTCTGAACGCGGGGCCACGTCTGAAACGGCGCGTTGGCTGGCCGACAGTGAAAACCGTTCTGACTTGATCGGCGGTGCCGGTAACGTCAGCCTGGACGACAAAGACCGCATGCTGGCCGGTGTGCTGCTCGACCTGTCGATGACGGCGTCGTTGACCTCCAGCTTGAACGTGGGCCAGAAAGTCCTGACCAACATTGGCCGCGTAACCCCGTTGCACAAGCAACGCGTGGAGCAGGCCGGGTTTATGGTGCTTAAATCGCCGGACATCCCGTCGATCCTCGTGGAAACCGGCTTTATCTCCAATGCCAACGAAGCCTCGAAGCTGGCGTCGGCGAACCACCAGCAGGCACTGGCGCGTTCGATCAGCAGCGGTGTTCGTCAGTTCTTCCAGCAAAACCCGCCGCCGGGCACCTATATTGCCTGGCTGCGTGATACGGGCAAAATTGCCCAAAGCGCCCGCGAGCACCGTGTGTTGCCGGGCGAAACCCTGGCCATGATCGCCGTGCGTTATCAGGTCGGCGTGGCCACGCTGCGCTCCAGCAACAGCCTGAAAAGCGATGAACTCAAGGTGGGTCAGACCCTCAGCATTCCCGCTGCTGAACTGGTGTCCAAGCAATGAGTGAGATTGAACTCACGAGCAGTGCGCGGATTGAGCTGCTCAGCCCGCGCCTGGCCAACCAGATTGCTGCGGGCGAGGTGGTTGAGCGCCCCGCGTCGGTGATCAAGGAGCTGCTGGAAAACAGCCTGGACTCCGGCGCCAAGCGCATTGATGTGGACGTTGAGCAGGCCGGTATCAAGTTGTTGCGTGTGCGCGACGATGGTAGCGGTATCTCAAGCGACGATTTGCCTCTGGCACTGGCGCGGCACGCCACCAGCAAAATTCGTGACCTTGAAGACCTTGAGCGGGTGATGAGCCTCGGTTTTCGCGGGGAGGCGCTCGCGTCCATCAGTTCCGTAGCGCGGTTGACCCTGACCTCGCGCACCCGTGGCGCCGACCAGGCGTGGCAAGTTGAAACTGAAGGCCGCGACATGGCGCCCCGGGTTCAGCCGGCTGCCCATCCCGTGGGTACATCGGTTGAAGTGCGCGACCTGTTCTTCAATACGCCTGCGCGGCGCAAGTTTCTCAAGACCGAAAAAACCGAATTCGATCACCTGCAAGAAGTGATCAAACGCTTGGCGCTGGCGCGCTTCGACGTGGCATTTAATTTGCGTCACAACGGCAAGCCGATCCTCAACCTGCATGAAGCCCGCGACGATGTGGCGCGAGCCCGGCGTGTGGCCGCAGTCTGCGGTTCGGCGTTCCTGGAGCAGGCGTTGCCGATTGAAGTCGAGCGCAACGGCTTGCATTTATGGGGGTGGGTGGGCTTACCAACGTTCTCGCGTAGCCAGGCCGACTTGCAATATTTCTACGTGAATGGCCGGGCCGTGCGCGACAAGCTGGTTGCGCATGCGGTGCGTCAGGCGTACCGCGACGTACTGTTTAACGGCCGTCATCCGACGTTTGTACTGTTTTTCGAGGTCGACCCTGCGGTGGTCGACGTTAACGTTCACCCGACCAAACACGAAGTGCGTTTCCGTGATGGGCGCATGGTGCATGACTTTTTGTACGGCACCTTGCACCGCGCGCTGGGTGATGTACGCCCCGAAGACCAATTGGCCGCCCCGGCGCCGGTGCCGGGGGCTGAACGCCCGACCGGTCTGGGTGCGGGTGAGTTTGGTCCGCAAGGTGAAATGCGCCTGGCCGCCCACGTACTGGAGCAGCCGCAGTCCGCGCCCACCCCGCACGTTGCCGGATCAGGCGCCGGGGCCGGTTATCAGTATCAATATCGCCCGCAGCCTTCCACGCCCTCGGTGCCCGCCGAAGAGGCGCGCAATGCCTACCGCGAATTTTTCGCGCCGTTGCCCGAAGCCAATGCATCGCCGCTGCCTGAGGGGCAGGGTGATATCCCGCCGCTGGGTTTTGCGCTGGCGCAGCTTAAAGGCATTTATATCCTGGCCGAAAATGCTCTGGGGTTGGTGTTGGTAGACATGCACGCAGCGCATGAGCGGATCATGTACGAGCGGTTGAAAATCGCTATGGCCAGCGAGGGTTTGAGCGGGCAGCCATTGCTGGTGCCCGAATCGATCGCCGTCAGTCAGCGCGAAGCCGATTGTGCTGAAGAGCATGCCGAATGGTTCCAGCGTCTGGGCTTTGAACTGCAGCGTCTGGGCCCGGAAACATTGGCCATCCGCCAGATCCCGGCATTGCTCAAGCAAGCAGAGGCCCAGCGTCTGGTGCATGACGTACTCGCGGACTTGATGGAATATGGCACCAGTGACCGGATTCAGGCGCACCTCAACGAACTGCTCGGCACCATGGCGTGCCACGGTGCGATTCGGGCCAACCGCCGCTTGGCGATCCCGGAAATGAACGGCTTGTTGCGTGACATGGAAAACACCGAGCGCAGTGGTCAGTGCAATCATGGTCGTCCCACCTGGACCCAAATGGGCCTGGACGATTTGGACAAACTCTTTTTGCGCGGTCGCTGATGACAGGTTCCAACGCATTACCTCCCGCCATTTTTTTGATGGGGCCGACGGCGGCCGGCAAGACTGACCTCGCCATTGAACTGAGCAAAGTTCTGCCCTGCGAGTTGATCAGTGTGGATTCGGCGCTGGTGTACCGCGGCATGGACATTGGCACTGCCAAACCCTCCCGCGACATATTGGCCAAACATCCGCACCAATTGATCGACATTCTCGATCCGGCACAGAGCTATTCAGCGGCCGACTTCCGTGCCGATGCCCTAAAAGCCATGGCCGAAATCACTGCTCGCGGCAATATTCCGCTGCTGGTGGGCGGTACCATGCTGTATTACAAGGCATTGATTGATGGGCTGGCAGACATGCCGGCTGCCGATCCCGAGGTGCGTGCGCAGCTCGAAGAAGAGGCACAGCGCCTGGGCTGGCAAGCTCTGCACGATCAGTTGGCGGCGATCGATCCGGAGTCGGCAGCGCGGATTCACCCCAACGATCCTCAGCGTTTGACGCGCGCGCTTGAGGTCTATCGGGTGAGTGGTCTGAGCATGACTGAACATCGTCTGAAACAATCTGAGCAATCTACTAAAGCAGCGGCTTCAGGCGCTAGCCAATTGCCCTATACTGTCGCGCACTTGGCCATCGCTCCGGCGGAACGTCAGGTACTGCATGAACGAATTGCACAAAGATTCGGGCAAATGCTGGAACAGGGGTTCATAGATGAGGTCCTAGCCCTGCGTAATAGAAGTGACCTTCATGCAGGGTTGCCGTCTATACGTGCAGTGGGCTATCGACAAGTCTGGGACTACCTCGACGGCAAGCTGTCGCAGGCCGAGATGAAGGAGCGCGGCATCATTGCCACGCGCCAGTTGGCCAAGCGGCAGTTCACCTGGTTGCGCAGCTGGGATGACCTGCATTGGCTTGACAGCCTGGCCTGCGACAATCTGCCACGAGCCTTGAAATACCTGGGATCGGTCTCCATATTGAGCTGAGTCTCCGGAAATGCCGTCTATCCTATGGGTGTGGCGTCATCGACCCTCTAAATTTTGTTTCTTTTTTTATCCTTACAGGAGTGCGGCATATGTCAAAAGGGCATTCGCTACAAGACCCTTACTTGAATACTTTGCGTAAAGAGAAGGTTGGCGTTTCCATCTACCTGGTCAACGGGATCAAGCTGCAGGGGACTATTGAGTCTTTCGACCAGTTCGTGATTCTGTTGAAAAACACCGTCAGCCAAATGGTTTATAAACACGCTATCTCGACAGTCGTTCCTGTGCGTCCAATTCGTCTGCCAAGCGCAGCAGAATCGGAACAAGCAGACGCTGAGCCAGGTAACGCCTGATAGGAGTCTGCTTTGTTCTTTGAGCGCCACGGTGGTGGTGAGCGAGCAATCCTCGTTCACTTGGAAGGTCAGGACCCTGAGGCGCGCGAAGATCCGCAGGAGTTCCAGGAGTTAGCTGTGTCGGCCGGCGCCGAGACCGTCGCGTTTTTTAACGTGCCGCGTCATCGGCCATCGGCCAAGTACCTGATTGGCAGTGGCAAGGTCGAGGAGTTGCGCGACCTGGTCAAGGCCGAGAAGGTCGACATTGTGATTTTCAATCATGTCCTCACGCCCAGTCAGGAGCGAAACCTCGAACGTGTTTTCGAGTGTCGCGTGCTTGACCGTACCGGGCTGATCCTCGATATCTTCGCTCAACGCGCCCGTACCCATGAAGGCAAGCTGCAGGTCGAACTTGCACAGCTTGATCACATGAGCACGCGTCTTGTGCGCGGCTGGACCCACCTTGAGCGTCAGGGTGGCGGTATCGGTTTGCGCGGGCCGGGTGAAACCCAGCTCGAAACCGACCGGCGTCTGCTGCGTGTACGCATCAGCCAGATCAAGGCCCGTCTGAAAAAAGTCCGCAGTCAACGCGAGCAGTCCCGTAGAGGGCGCCAACGCGCCGACATTCCTACGGTTTCGTTAGTGGGCTATACCAACGCCGGGAAGTCCACGCTGTTTAATGCGGTGACCGGCTCTGACGTGTTTGCCGCCGACCAGTTGTTCGCCACACTCGATCCGACCTTGCGCCGTCTCGATCTCGACGACCTTGGCCCCATCGTACTGGCTGACACCGTGGGCTTCATTCGTCATCTTCCGCACAAGCTAGTTGAAGCTTTCCGGTCTACGCTCGAAGAGTCGAGCAATTCGGATTTGTTGCTGCATGTAATTGATGCACACGAGCCGGAGCGCATGGCGCAGATCGAGCAGGTGATGGTGGTGCTGAACGAGATTGGCGCTCAGGACTTGCCGATCCTTGAGGTCTACAACAAAATCGATTTGCTCGAAGCGGTTGAGCCGCAGATCCAGCGTGATGCCGATGGCAAACCGCAGCGGGTCTGGTTGTCGGCCCGCGACGGTGAGGGGTTGGAGCTGCTGCAACAAGCCATCGCCGAGTTGTTGGGCAATGAATTGTTCGTTGGCACCTTGCGCTTGCCGCAGCGTTTTGCTCGACTGCGTGCACAGTTCTTTGAGCTGGGCGCGGTGCAAAAAGAAGAACACGACGATGAAGGTGTGTGCCTGCTGGATGTACGCCTGCCGCGAGCCGAGCTTAACCGCCTGGTCAGCCGCGAAGGGATGGAGCCAGCAGTGTTCATCGAAGAACACACTTTGCAATAAAAGCCTCGCAAAGCGGTCGTGCCGCTGTGATAGGCATTCTGTAGCATTGGTCGGCGCGCCGTGGGCGCGTCTTTGCTTTATCAGATGGAGAGCGCTATGGCTTGGAATGAGCCGGGTGGCAACTCGAACAATCAGGATCCTTGGGGTAGCAAACGCCCTAAAAATGGCGACCGCAAGGGACCACCAGATCTCGACGAGGCCTTCCGAAAGCTGCAGGAAAGCCTGAATGGGTTGTTCGGTGGTGGGAAAAAACGTACAGGCGGTAGCGATGGCGGTTCAAACGGCGGCAAAAGCGCCGGCTTTGGCGTGCTGGGCATCGTACTGGTCGTCATGGCAGCCATCTGGCTGTACAGCGCTGTTTACGTGGTCGACGAACAGGAGCAAGCCGTGGTGCTGCGCCTGGGCAAGTACTACGACACAGTTGGGCCGGGCCTGAATATCTACTTCCCGCCGTTCGATAAAAAGTACATGGAAAACGTGACGCGTGAGCGTGCGTATACCAAGCAGGGCCAGATGCTGACTGAAGACGAAAACATCGTCGAAGTGCCGCTGACCGTGCAGTACAAGATCAGCAACCTGCGCGACTTCGTGCTGAATGTCGATCAACCGGAAGTCAGTCTGCAACAGGCGACCGACAGTGCCTTGCGTCACGTCGTGGGTTCGACCTCGATGGACAAGGTTCTGACCGAAGGCCGTGAGCAGATGGCGATAGAAATCAAGGAACGCTTGCAGCGCTTCCTCGATACCTACAAAACGGGCATCACTGTGACTCAGGTCAACGTGCAGAACGCCGCAGCACCGCGTGAAGTGCAGGAAGCCTTTGATGACGTGATCCGTGCCCGTGAAGACGAGCAACGTGCTCGCAACCAGGCTGAAAGCTATGCCAATGGTGTGGTGCCGGAAGCACGTGGTCAGGCTCAGCGCATCATCGAAGATGCCAACGGCTACCGCGACGAAGTGGTTTCTCGCGCCAAGGGTGAGGCTGACCGCTTTACCAAACTGGTTGCCGAGTACCGCAAGGCGCCGGAAGTCACGCGTGATCGTCTCTACCTGGACACCATGCAGGACGTCTTCAGCAATACCAGCAAGGTACTCGTGACCGGCAATAAAAACGGCCAGAGCAACCTGCTTTACCTGCCGCTGGACAAAATGATCGAAGGCCGTAATGGCAACAGCACGCCGGCAACGGGTTCTGGCGCTGCAGCGAGCACCAATAATGATGCTGCTTCACATACCAGCACCGATCTGCCGCAACAGCCGCGTACCAGGGAGAGCCGCTGATGAGCAATAAATCGCTGATCGCCCTTATTGTCGGCGTAGTCGTGGCAGTGGTGGCCTGGAACAGCTTCTACATCGTCTCGCAAACAGAACGTGCGGTTCTGCTGCGCTTCGGCCGTGTGGTTCAGGCAGATGTCCAGCCCGGCCTGCACGTGAAGATTCCTTACGTTAACCAGGTGCGCAAGTTCGACGCCCGCCTGATGACGCTGGATGCGCCGACCCAGCGTTTTCTGACGCTGGAAAAGAAAGCTGTAATGGTTGATGCCTTCGCCAAGTGGCGTGTGAAAGATGCCGAGCGCTTCTACACCGCCACCTCCGGCATGAAGCAGATTGCTGACGAGCGCTTGTCGCGTCGTCTGGAATCCGGCCTGCGTGACCAGTTTGGTAAGCGCACCCTGCACGAAGTGGTGTCGGGTGAGCGTGATGCTTTGATGGCTGACATCACTGCGTCGCTGAACAAAATGGCTGAAAAAGAGCTGGGCATCGAAGTGGTCGACGTTCGCGTCAAGGCCATTGACCTGCCAAAAGAAGTAAACCGCAGCGTGTTCGAGCGCATGAGCACCGAGCGTGAGCGCGAAGCGCGCGAGCACCGGGCCAAGGGTAATGAGCTGGCAGAAGGCATTCGTGCCGACGCCGATCGTCAACGTCGTGTTCTGCTGGCTGAGGCATATCGTCAGTCTGAAGAGTTGCGCGGTGATGGTGATGCCCAGGCTGCTTCGATTTACTCCAAGGCTTACGGTCAGGATCAAGAGTTCTACAAGTTCTATCGCAGCCTGCGCGCTTACCGCGAAAGCTTTGCGAACAAGAGCGACGTACTGGTTCTTGACCCGAGCAGCGACTTCTTCCGTTACCTGGAAAAGTCCAAGCCGCAGCAACAATAAGGCGTCATGCCGTCCGATTGTGGTCTCTGACGTAACAATCGGGCGCATGCTTTCACTCCGCCTGGCGGGCAAATGGCCTGGCGGGGTGATCCTTTAAGAAAACGTGTGTATGATGCGGCAGCCGGGAAATTCCCGGCTTTTTTGCGTCTGCATGTTTGATTGACCGATCGGCTGGTACAGCGTCGGCAGATTTTTCGAGGAATGTGCTGTGTGAGCCTTTCGTTTAAGGCTTTTTTGCTGTGCGCGTTCAAGACGCAGCCACGTTCTGCTTTACTCAAGGCTCGCCTGCTGGCTGGCCGCCCGGATCATAGGGGAATGGCGTAATGGCAACGGTAGACCGCTGGCTCTTGCCAGATGGCATCGAAGAAGTACTTCCACCTGAAGCAGCCCGCATCGAAGTGGCGCGCCGTCAGGTGTTGGATCTGTTCCAGAGCTGGGGCTATGAGTTCGTCGTCACCCCGCATATCGAATACCTGGAGTCCCTGCTAACCGGGGCTGGCCAGGATCTCGACCTGCGGACCTTCAAGGTTATTGACCCGCAGACGGGTCGCCAGATGGGTTTTCGTGCCGACATCACGCCGCAAGTAGCGCGGATCGACGCGCATACCTTGCGCCGTGCCGGTCCTAGCCGTTTGTGCTACGCCGGCAGCGTGTTGCATGCTCAGCCGCGTGCCCTGTCATCTTCGCGCAGCCCGATCCAGCTGGGTGCCGAGCTGTATGGCGATGCGAGCCCGAGCAGCGATGTTGAAGTCATCAGCCTGATGCTGGCAATGCTGCAACTGGCTGACGTCCCGGATGTCCACATGGACCTGGGGCATGTCGGTATTTACCGTGGTTTGGCCCGTGCGGCCCGACTGTCGGTTGAAGTGGAACAACAATTGTTCGACGCCCTGCAGCGCAAGGCGATCGACGAAGTAACGGCCTTGACCGAAGGCTTGCCTGCCGATCTGGCGGACATGCTGCGGGCATTGGTTGATTTGTGTGGCGGTCGTGAGGTACTGGCTGCTGCGCGTGAGCGACTGGCCAGGGCTCCGGCGCAGGTCATGGCTGCTCTGGATGACTTGCTGGCGATTGCCGAGCGGTTGTCTGTGCGTTTCCCGCAGTTGCCGTTGTATTTCGACCTGGGTGAGTTGCGTGGGTATCACTACCACACAGGTGTGGTGTTTGCGGTTTTTGTACCGGGCGTTGGGGACTCCATTGCTCAGGGGGGGCGGTATGACGACATCGGCGCCGACTTCGGTCGTGCCCGTCCGGCAACCGGCTTCTCGACCGATTTGAAAACCCTGGTAACCCTGGGGCGTGCTGAAGTCGAGCTACCGTCTGGCGGTATCTGGATGCCTGACAGCACGGATGCGGCACTCTGGCAGCACGTTTGCCAGCTTCGCAGCCAAGGCCAGCGCGTGGTCCAGGCATTGCCTGGGCAGGCGTTGACCGCCGCCCGCGAGGCCGATTGTGATCGCCAATTGATTCTGCAGAACGGCGTGTGGCAAGTGATGCCGCTCGCTTCTTGAGTTTTCCCGCCGGCGGCTGCCGGCACCAAGTTTGCGCGAATGAGGACAAGTGTTATGGGTAAGAATGTCGTAGTCCTGGGCACCCAATGGGGTGATGAGGGCAAAGGCAAGATCGTTGATCTGCTGACCGAACATGCTGCCGCTGTAGTGCGTTACCAGGGTGGCCACAACGCTGGCCACACGCTGGTTATCGACGGCGAAAAAACCGTATTGCACCTGATTCCGTCGGGCGTGTTGCGCGAAGGCGTGCAATGCCTGATCGGCAACGGCGTCGTGGTTGCTCCCGATGCCTTGCTGCGTGAAATCATCAAGCTGGAAGAGAAAGGCGTACCGGTGCGTGAGCGCCTGCGTATCAGCCCGTCCTGCCCGCTGATCCTGTCCTTCCACGTGGCGCTGGACCAGGCCCGTGAAAAGGCCCGTGGCGAGCTGAAGATCGGTACAACCGGTCGCGGCATCGGCCCGGCTTACGAAGACAAGGTTGCACGTCGTGGCCTGCGTGTCGGTGACCTGCTGAACATGCCGCGTTTCGAAGCCAAGCTGCGTGAATTGGTGGAATACCACAACTTCATGCTGGTGGGTTTCTACAAAGAGCCAGCCATCGACTTCGACAAGACCCTGGCCGAGTGCAAGGAATACGCCGAGCTGCTCAAGCCGCTGATGCTCGACGTGACTGCCGAGCTGCACGACCTGCGTCGCGCTGGCAAAGACATCATGTTCGAAGGCGCGCAAGGTTCGTTGCTCGACATCGACCACGGCACCTACCCGTACGTGACCAGCTCCAACACCACTGCCGGTGGCGTTGCGACCGGTTCGGGCGTAGGCCCGATGTTCCTGGATTACATCTTGGGCATCACCAAGGCTTACACCACGCGTGTGGGCTCGGGTCCATTCCCGACTGAGCTGTTCGACGACGTCGGCGCTCACCTGGCCAAGCAAGGTCACGAGTTCGGTGCCACCACTGGCCGTGCCCGTCGTTGCGGCTGGTTCGACGCCGTTATCCTGCGTCGCGCTATCGACGTGAACAGCATCTCGGGCATCTGCCTGACCAAGCTGGACGTACTGGACGGTCTGGAAACCATCAACATCTGCGTAGGTTACAAAGACGCAGACGGTAACGAGATCGCACCGACCGACGCTGACAGCTACGTGGGCCTGCAGCCTGTGTACGAAGAAGTGCCGGGCTGGACTGAATCGACCGTGGGCGCCAAAACCCTGGAAGAGCTGCCAGCTAACGCACGTGCTTACATCAAGCGCGTAGAAGCACTGATCGGCGCACCGATCGACATCATTTCGACTGGCCCGGACCGCAACGAAACCATCGTTCTGCGTCACCCGTTCGCTTAAGTCGTACGCTGTCAAACAAAGGGCCCTTCGGGGCCCTTTGTTGTTTTTGCCGCGAATGCAGTTCACGGCATGACCCTTGCTGTAGAGAACCCATCAAAGGTGCCATCAATGTAATGGCACCGTCGTAGAGGGGTTCGTCATGTCAGCCATTCTTTCTCTGTTACGAAGCCGACTGTTGCGGCCCGTGTTCGTTACCCTTGGTATCGCCCTTTTGGTGCAAGTACTGGTCGCGGTTGCACTGACACGGAGCACGGTCACGGCGTTGGAGTCGGATCTGCACACGCGTTTGGGGGCCGACAGTCAAAAACTCTCGGCGGAACTGGAGCAAGCCGGAAACGAAGTAAAGGGCAGTCTGGAAGGCTTGTCGGCGAGTACGCGGCAACGCCTGACAGCAGGGTTATCCCCGCGCTTGAAAGCCGAGCAGGCGCAGGTGCGTACGACCCTTGAAAAAAGCTTGATGGATTCCGCGAACGACATGGCGCAACTCCTTGCCGCCGTAGCGCCGCGTGCGATGTGGGACAGCGACGTGCCTACCCTGTCTGAATTCGCCCGTCGTGCTCAGCGTAATCCCAACGTGCTGTTTGTGGTCTACGACGACGCCACCGGCCAGCACCTCACGCGTTACCTCAACCGTGAAAACCCAATCAACAAAGCGCTGCTGGAAAAGGGTCAGGGGGAGCGTGCGCTGGATAAAGTGCTGGATGCGGCACGCCATGATCCGGCGGTGTATTACCTCGAAGCCCCTATCAGCCCCAATGGTGTGGAGATTGGCAAAGTTCTCATGGGGGTTTCCACCGCGACGATTGAGCAGGACGTGGTGGCGCTCGATAAACGTTTTAACGGGTTGATTGCCAGCAGTGAGCAGTTGGTCAGCGAAAGTCTGCAAGGGGCGGCCGCCGACAGTGCGGGCGCATTGCGTTCGCGACTGGAATCGGCCCAAGCCGCAGCCGCCCAGATGCAGGCCAATACCGCCAGCACTGTGCGTGATGCGGCGGACACCCTGCGCTGGCGCATCGGGCTGGGGCTGGCGATTGTCGGCTTTGCTGTCCTGCTGCTGGTGGCCGTAGTGCTGGGGCGGCGCGTGGTCAACAAGCTCTTGTTGCTGATCGCGGCACTGGATGACTTGGCTGCCGGGGAGGGCGACCTGACCAAGCGCGTAGGGCTTACCAGTAAAGATGAAATCGGTGACATGGCGGGCGCGGTCAACCGCTTTGTCGATAAATTACAGCCCATCGTGCGTGAAGCAGGGGACGTGGCGCAGCGCACCGGTGTCGAAATCGGTGCCATGACCCTGCGCAATGCCGGAGCGGACGCCGCCGCGCAATTGCAGCGTGATGAGGTGGCTCAAAGTCTGGACGCCTTGTCGACCATGGCCGATGACGCGCAAACGGAAAGCCAGGCGATGCAGGCAGCGCTGCAACAGGTGATGGATATTCGCCAGGCCACTGATGAAAACACCCGTACCTCCGCGCAGGTAGGCGGTCTGATCGAAGCGCTGGCCGAGCAGGTCGGTGCCGGGGCCAAAGTGATCGAGCGATTGGCACAGCAAAGCGAGCAGATCGAAGTGGTCCTGACTGTGATTCACGGTATCGCAGAGCAAACTAACTTGCTGGCCCTTAACGCAGCCATTGAGGCGGCGCGAGCGGGAGAGACCGGTCGGGGCTTTGCGGTTGTGGCAGACGAGGTGCGGGCACTGGCGAGCAAAACGCAAAGCTCGACGGGCGATATCCAGGCGCACATCGTGGCCTTGCAGCAAGGTGCTAAAGAAGCGGTCACTGCTATCGGGCTAGCGGGGCGTCAAGCGGATGAGGGGCTGGCGGTGCTGCGTGGCAGCGTGCAATTACAGAAAACCGTCCAGGCCTCGGTGGAGAAGGTGCATGCCGCCATTGACGACGCCACCCGAGCCGCAGCTCATCAGGCGCAGGGTGCCCATGCGGTGCGTGCGCGGGTGCAAGTGATCCATGCGCAGACCGAGCGGGCGGCGCAGGCTGTGAGTGAAACTACGGCCAGTGGAAGGGTGCTGGATGGGTTGGCAGCGCAGTTGAAGGCGAGTCTTGGGCAGTTTCGTGCCTGAAAGCCAAGGCCTCACCCTGCCTCTCATTGCGTGAGTGGGGCGGGGTGAGGGCCTACTGTTTACCGGCTTAAATACATCCGTGTGGTCAGCAAATACACCGGCAACCCTGACACCAGAATCAACAGCGCGGCATACGGCGCCGCCGCAGCGAATTCGATGTTTGAGGTGTGCGACCACACTTGCGTAGCCAGCGTATTAAGCCCGGTCGGGCTCAGCAGCAATGTCGCCGTCAGTTCTTTCATCGCATCGAGGAACACCAGCGCAAACGCTGCGCCCAAGGCCGGGAAGATAATCGGCAATGTCACGCGGCAAAATGCCGAGAACGATGAAGCCCCCAGCGTGCGTGCCGCCTCTTCAAGTTGCGGCGCGGCCTTGTTCAGCGCCGTGCGGATCGGGGCTTGAGCCAGCGGTAAAAACAACAACGCGTATGCGATCAGCAGCAAGGCCGAGGTTTGGTACAGCGCAGGCACGTAATGCAGGGCGAAGTACACCAGCGCCAAGGCAATCACCAGGCCCGGCAAGGCGTGCAGCAGATACGGTAAACGTTCGGCCCAGATCGCCAACTGACCTTTATAACGCACCACCAGCAATCCCACCGGCACCGCCAGTACCAGACACAGCGCTGCACCGCCCAATGCCAAGGACAGCGATGAGAACAAAGCTTCGCCAATCTCCGCCATCGGGAAGGCGGCCGAGCTGCCTTTGACCAGCCAGTACACCAACATACCCAACGGAATCCCGCTGCCAATGATCGCCAGTACCAGGCAATACAACTGACCTGCCAACGCAAACGTGCCCAGACGCACTTGTTCGGCATGACGTGCGGCACCCTGGCCGATGCGCACATGGCGCCCCTTGCCGCGCACTTTGAGTTCCAGCCACAACAACGTCAGGCACATCACCAGCAGCACGGCTGACAGCATTGCCGCATTGGCATTACTGAATTCCAGTTCGAACTGCTGATAA
Source organism: Pseudomonas sp. WS 5071 (assembly GCF_012985765.1). Taxonomy (NCBI): domain Bacteria; kingdom Pseudomonadati; phylum Pseudomonadota; class Gammaproteobacteria; order Pseudomonadales; family Pseudomonadaceae; genus Pseudomonas; species Pseudomonas sp. WS 5071. The sequence continues at coordinate 100,264 of NZ_JAAQWY010000001.1, forward strand.
ATCGCAGTGGTGAACGTTTGCAGGCCGATGATCGACAGCGCGCCGAACTCCACCAGCATATGCAGTGCAATCAGCAGCGAACCGGCCAGTAGCGATGGCCACAACAGCGGCAGGGTGATCCTGAAAAACACGCCCCAGCGGTTCTGGCCCAAAGTGCGGGCCGACTCTTCCAGGGCCGGGTCGAGGTTGCGCAACGTGGCCGCAACCGGGAGGAAAATCAGCGGGTACTTGGACAGGCTCATCACCAGAATGGCGCCGCCCAACCCTTCAAAACTGGAGCTGAGCGACACCCAAGTGAAGCTGCTAACAAACGCCGGGACCGCGAACGGCAGGCACAAAATCACCCCCCACAAACGGCGTCCCGGCAGGTTGCTGCGTTCCAGCAACCACGCCAGTGACAGACCGACCAGTGCGCAGGTCACGGTTACGCCTACCATCAGCAGTAACGTGTTGCGCATCAGGCCGAACACATAAGGCCGCCACAACATATGCGCCGCTTGCGCCCATCCGGCTTGCCAGGCTTTGGTGCCGACATACAGCAGCGGCAACAGGCTCAGACCCACCAGCAACAGGACGGGCAACAGCAACCAGATCGAAGGCCGTTTGCGTTTCAGGGTGAAGCGGGCAGGTTGGGTGGCCGCGAGCATTAGAGCAGGCCAACGTCGCGTTCGAGGTCCAGCGCTTCTTCGGCGTTGCCCAGATCGGCCGGGGTTACTTTAGGCGGTTGCAACTCATCGAACGGCTTGAGCCCGCGCTCCGAGACCATGCCTTTGCGCATCGGGTATTCCGCAGTGGTGTTGGTAATCACGCGCTGGCCTTCTTCGCTGGCCATGTACGCCAGCAATTGCTGGGCTTCTTTCGGATGCTTGCTGGCTTTGAGCACACCTGCGCTGGACACGGTAATCAAGCCGCCCGCATCACCGTCGGTGAAGTAATGCAGCTTGGAGTCCAGTTGGCCTTTTTCACGCTGCAAGGCAAACCAGTAGTAGTTATTGACCAACACTGCCGCCACTTCGCCATTCTCGACAGCTTTGAGCGCCACCATGTTGTTGGTGTAGGTCTTGCCGAAGGCACGCAGGCCAGTCAGCCATTCTTCTGCGGCTTCACGGCCATGCAGTTTGATGATGGCCACGGCTTGTTCCTGAAACGCGCCGCTGGTGGGCACGAAACCGATCTTGCCTTGCCATTCGGGGTCAGCAAAGTCCAGTACCGACTTGGGGAGGTCCTTTTCATCAATCTTTTTCGGGTTGAACGCAACCACGCGAGTACGTGCAGTCACGCCGATCCACGTGCCATTGGCGGCCACGTATTCCTTGGGCAGTGCTTGCAGGGTGGCGTCATCAGCCTTGGCCAGGAAACCCTGTTCGCCCAGGTTGTTCAGTGGCGGGGATTCCTCGGCGTAGAACACGTCGGCGGGCGAGCGATCACCTTCTTCCATGATTTGGCTGGCCAGCTGGTTGCTGCTGCCTTTGCGCACATTCACATGAATGCCGGTCTTGGCTTCGAACGCGGCGGCGAGGTTATCACCGACCTCCTTGTGCTGACCGTTGTAGAGCGTCAGGGAGACTTTGTCGGCGGCGTAGGCGGTAGGTGCGGTGAGTGTGAGACCGATAGCGGCGATCGACAGGCCGCGCAGTAGGAATGTCGCAAGCTGGGTATTTCGGAGCATCATTCGCTGGGTTCCTCGCTTGGGTACTACAAAACTTGTAACAATAATAAACGATATTGTTTCTCATGTGCGCTTGACCCAGCGTCCAATTGCGCAAACGCGACCAACTGTGATGCCGTTGCCCTCATAGCGTGTCGAGAAAACTGCGCAAGGCCCGTAATTCTTCCTTATCCATGTTCAGGGCTTTCAGACGTTCGCTGGTGGTGGGGAACAGCGGATCGTTGATTTGTTGCGCGGTGGGCCGTGGGCGCGGCATGCCCATGTTGTAAAACGCCAGCGTGCCTTCCATGTTCACGAACAGACCGTTATGCATCCACGGCGCGGTTTTGCTGACTAGTCGCAGGGACGGCGTACGGAAGGCGCCGACGTCTTCGGGCTTGTGGGTCACTTCGTAACGTCCCAGGTCCTCATATTTACGTCCGTAATAACTCAGTCCCACGTTATGGAATTGTTCGTCGCTCAAGGCGGGGCCGAAGTGGCAGTTCATGCAACGCGCTTTGGTGCGGAACAGGTGCAGGCCGTAAAGTTGCTCCTCGCTCATGCGCTGCGGGCGCCCGCGCAGTAATTGTTCAAAGGCGGTCGTGCGGGTAGCCGTTACCAGCGTGCGTTGAAAGGTCGCCAATGCGTGTGCGGTTTTTTCCTGGGTAATCGGCCCGGGCCCAAAGACGCGGGCAAACTGCGCCACGTAGGACGTGTCTGAGTTGAGTCGTTGCAACAGTTGCGGGATGTCGAAGGCCATTTCCACTGGGTCAGTGATCGGGTGCATGGCCTGTTGTTCAAGATTACCGCCGCGGCCATCCCAGAACAGCGCAGTGCTGTAGCCGCTCATCACCAGGCTGGGCGCATTGCGGCGGCCGCTTTGGCGGTCATGGCCAAAAGATACGCGTCGGCCATCGGCAAACGCCATGTCGGCTTCATGGCAGGACGCACAGGCAATCTGCCCTGAGCGCGACAGCTTGGGGTCGTTGAACAGTTTTTTACCCAGGGCGGCCTTGTCCTCGTTGAAGGGGTTGCTGGGGGGCGCTGGGGCATGAGCGGGGAGAGCGGCCATCTCTTGCCATTGCACGTCGGCGTCTATGCGAGGTGCTGGCCATTGCGCAATGGGCTGGCGATAAAGATTCGCGATGCAGGTTTTGTACTCGGCGGACCCTGCGATGCAGGGTTCAGCGGCGTGCGCGCTGCAAGCTAGTGCGCCCAGCCATAACCCAAGCACGCAGCGATGAAGGAGACTGTTCAAAATGTGTAACCCACTTCGACCATAAATTGGCGACCCACTTCAAAGGTTGTCAGCCCCGTGGTGTCGGTGGTGCTGACGATTTGTTTGTCCAGCAGGTTGGTGACATCCAGGTTGACGAACACCGACTGGTCCCTGGCTGTTGGCATTTTCCAGGCCAGGCGGGTATCCCAGGTCAAGGCCCCGGAAAACGCTGTCTCTTCCCAGACGCGCACGGCATCCCCCTGAAACGCCGTGGTTTTACCCGTGGCCGCGATGCGCCGGTAGCCGTCGCGATAGCGCAGGAAGTTGCTCCACGTCAGGTGCAACGGTTCCACCTCGGTGACGGTGGTCAGGCGTGCCGTCCAGGGGCGGTTGTAATTGCTCGCGGGCATGTCCGAATAGTTCATGAACTTGCCGTCGTACTGGATCGTAGGGTCTTCCACATAAAGGGCGCCGATGTTAGCGCTGTAGTTGGACAGGCCAGTGTTTTGCACATTGCTCCAGTCCATGGCGAATTGCCCTGTGGTGCGGGTGCTGCCCACCACGAGGGGGTGCAGCGGGGTGATGATCAGGGTGTAGATGTCAGCTTCGCTTTGGCCGCCGTTGTAATAGGTGTAGTAATTGGCCGCCAGGGTGGTGGGGTCGTCGGTGGGCGCACCGATCTGCGAGCCCCAGGCGCGGCTGACTTGCTCGCGCCCCTTACGGTTGACGTATTTGACGGCGAATTCGGTGTCCCACTGCACGTGGCTCAGGCCCAAGGTGAGTTCGTCGTCGTAGGGCACCTTCAATTGGTTGAACTTGCTGTCGTTGGGCGCGCGTTTGGTCATTTGCCAATCGGCCGAAGGTGTGGGTCGCGTGTATTCGGTGTTCATGGCGCCCACCCCGTCGCGCAGTTTGTAGGCGTACAGGTTGCGTCCGTAGTAACGATTGGCGCCCGCGGTGAGTCGGGTCTGCCCGTTGCCGAATACATCCAGCTCCACGGCGAATCGCGGCGCAAGTGTGACTTGTTTCATGTAGTCATCGCCGTCCATGCGCAAGCCGGGTCTCACGGTCAGGCGTTTGTAGCGCATTTCGTCCTGGATATAGAGCGCCCAGGAGCGCGTGTCGAAGGACGTCTTACCTTGGGTCACGGTTTTTTTGTTGGCATATTGCCCTTCCCAACCATTGACGGTCGTGCCCATCGAGCACAGCGGGTCATTGGCCGGGCAGGACGTGGCCTTGGCCACTGAATAACTGGTGTAGGGCGTGGCGCGTTCGTACATCACCGAGTTTTGCGCCAGCTCCAGACCGGTTTGCACGGCATGATCGACGCCCAGCCAGTTGACGCTGTTCCAGTCTGCCTTGAGCTTGTAGGCCAGGGTTTTCTGCGCTTCATCGATATCGCCGAACCCGCCTTCCGTGGCCGTGAGCGCATTGGTCCAGTCTTTGGTTGTAGAGGTGCGCCAGAACACCATGTAATCGCTGTCCGAGGTGCGGGAGGTGTTCATCTGGCTCCAGCTGAGATTTTGCTCAACCCGTGCCAGCGGGGCATTCCAGACCGCGCGAGTGCTGATACTGTCACCGCCGGCTTTCATGATGCGACCGGAATAAATAGCGTTGGGCCCAAACGTTTCAGCAGTTTCTGGTGCGTGGGTGATGCTCACGTCCAACTTCCAGTCGTCGTTGACCTGCCAAGCGGCCTTGAGGAAGTAGTTGTCGATGCGTCGGGTCTGAACCTCGGCGGCATTGGCCGTTTCCGTCTGGTTGGAGACTGAAAACACGCGGGTCGGGATCGTGGAGTCCTTGCGCGAAAAGCTACCGAGCAAGCCGAAGTTCTCGGTCAAGTGACCTTCGAGGGTGGCGCGGGTGATGATTTTTTTAAATTCTGGCTGTGAGCTATTGCCGAACCCCGCCTCGTAATTCTCCAGATCGGGGTCGTCTTCGTTCAGGTGATACCGGGTCCATTCCGAGCGCGTCATTTGTACCGACAGCTTGCCGTGCAGGTCCATGCTCGGGTCACGTGTGTCTGCCTGCACCACACCGCCGTTGAAGCCACCATATTCGACGGGCACGTTGCTGTCGTAGACCTTGATGTCATTGAGCAGGTCAGTGTCGAGGGCCAGGCCTTGGCTGCGGCCAGGTATCTCGTCCATGTCATCGTTGGTGTTGCCGGGGTCCAGGTCGTTGTTCATGTTCATGCCGTCGACTATGAACAGGTTCTGCCAGGGCTGGGCACCGTTGATGCTGATGTTGGCCGGGGCGATTTCACCGGGGGACTTACTGTTGAGCTGATTGTTGTCGAATTGCACGTTGGGGTTGGTGCGCAACAGGCTGGTGATGTCGCCATTGCCCGAAGGCAGGCTCTCGATCATTTGCCGGTCGATGACTTGCTCACCTTGGTACACCGAATCCATAGCGGTAATGGGCGTGCTTTTAATTAACAGCACATCACTTTCGGTGGGCGGCAGGATGGACACGCTGTCGGCGGACGTGACTTCCCATTGCAGCCCGCTGCCACTCATCAGGCGGGCGAGGGCTTTCTCGGGGGTCATGTTGCCACTTACGGCGGCGCTGCCATGGGCTGCCAGTAGCGCGCTTTCCGCGCTGACTTGCCAGCCGGACTGTTGTGAAAACGCAATCAGCGCGGTAGCCAACGACTGGGCCGGAATCTGAAAGCGCAACTGCTGCTGACTAATCTGAGCCTGCGCTTCAGGAAGAGCGGCGCAGCTCAGTGAGGGTAGAAGCAGGCACGCAGCAAAGGAAAACGACCTGTAGCGAGGCAGGCTGACGCAACAACGCAAACGCGGACAAGGCATGAGATGACCTACGAAATGAAACGTCATAGTCACTAATGCGAATCTTTATCAGTGACGTTCGTAGGTAAAGACGCCCGACGAATCAGGATTTCCATAAATAAATGAAAATAATCGTGGGAGCCGAAAAGGCGAGCGCAGGCCCGCCCCGGTATTGCTTGTCATCGCCTCGCGCGGGGGTGACCGCTAGGGTTTTGTCGAAACGATCAACGTATACGGCATGCTGTCCTGCACATGTCCGCCAAGCGGCGCGATGGCTGCTTGCAGGGCGCGCTTGGGGTCGCGCAGGTTGAGGGCGGCTGTAATGCGACGCTGGCCGAGTGTGTTGTCTGTCAGCACAATCAGACCCGGCTGATAGCGCCGCAATTGTGCGATTACGTCATCCACCGTTTGGTTGATCGCCACCAGTTGCCAGCGTCGCCAGGGTGCGATGTGTTCGGCGGGCAGTTGAGTGAGGCGGGTGCTTTGCTCCGACGCGTTGAAGCGAAGTTGATCACCGTGGTGCAGTACGTGGTCGGGCCCGTCAGATGATTGCGAAGTGTTGACGGCCACCGTGCCGCTTTCAACGCTGACGTCTACATTGCTATCGTTCAGGTTCACGGCAAATTCAGTCCCGGTTACCCGCACGCGCACAGCGCCAGCATTGACGTAGAACGCGCGCGCAGCATCGGGCTTTACCGAGAAAAATGCCTGGCCGCGCAACAACGTGACCACCCTTCGCTGCGGGTCGATTTGCACGTCCACCACGCTATTGCTGTCGAGCAATACGTGGCTGCCGTCGCTCAGGGTGATGTCGCGGTGTTCGGCCGTCGGGCTATGAAAATCGGCACGCACGGCTTGCCAGTCCGGCAGCAGCATGAACATCGCGCAGGCTGCGACGGCTGCGCCGATCAGCGAGCGGTTACGGCGGCTAAAGCGTCTTGGGGCAGGCGCGGCCGACACCATGGGCGAGGCTGAAGGTTCCACGGGCAGGCTCAGCGCCTCGCCGCTCATGCGCCAGACTTTCAAGGCTTTACGGTAGGCCGCTTCATGCTCGGGTGCACTGGCACGCCATTCGCTCAGCTGTTTGTTCAGGCGGGGGTCGTCAGGGTGCTGCTGAATCAGCAGCAGCCAGTCGAGCGCAGTCTCCCAGACCGGGTTCGGGGTTTCAGACGTCACGGCGCACGCCACCCGATTCAAACATGTGGGTGGGTGCGGCAGGTGGCGGCGTATCGAAAAAGTCAGTCATCGCTCATTTGTTCCGCGCAGTAGGTCAGGGCGTCGCGTACCAATTGATGGGCCAGGCTGACAGAAATCCCCAGTTGTGTGCCGATTTGCTGGAACGTCAGGCCTTGCAAGCGATGCAGGATAAACGCTTGGCGGGTACGTTCCGGAAGCCGGGCCAGAGCATGTTGCAATTTGCGCAGCTCGTCCAGATGCAGGGCCTGCTGCTCGGGCGATGGGGTGCTGGAAATGTGCTCGTCGGGTGTGTCATCGCGGGTGGTGTGGCGGTTCTCAAGGCTGATGCGGCGATTGAGGTCAAACGCCAGGTTGCGCACGATTCGGTAGAGGTAGCCAACGGGTTGGGTCAAGGGGCTGAGGTTGTCCGCCCCTTGGCTGAATCGCAACCAGGCGTCTTGTACAACATCTTCTGCCTTGGCGCGGCAGCCCACGATGGGGGCGGCATAGTCCACCAGAGCATGTCGATGCGCGAGGTACAGTTGAAGCCTTTCGTTGGTGTCGGGCACGGGTTTCCAGGAGTACGCATGAGCGATCTGAAGATGGCCGGATATTAGTGCGATTGAGATGGATTATCAAATACAGCGTTAAGGGGAGTAATAGAAGGTTTTTAACGGGGAGGGGAACGGAATGGCAGAAACTAAAAAGCCCGCTTTCGCGGGCTTTTTGTGGGGTTACACAGAGTAAATCTGTAAACCTGAATTGGTGCCCAGAAGAAGACTCGAACTTCCACGACCTTGCGGTCACCAGCACCTGAAGCTGGCGTGTCTACCAATTTCACCATCTGGGCAGTATCAGCAACGTTGCCGCTGTTGATGTGGCGCACTATACGGAGCACTTTTAAATCTGTAAACCCCTGTTTTAGTTTTATTAAATCAGTGGCTTAGAACGCAAAAACCCGCTTTCGCGGGTTTTTGTGTGAGGCTGAAGATTGTACTAATCTCCATCTCTAAATTGGTGCCCAGAAGAAGACTCGAACTTCCACGACCTTGCGGTCACCAGCACCTGAAGCTGGCGTGTCTACCAATTTCACCATCTGGGCAGCATCTTCAACGTTGCCGTTGTCGATGGCGCGCACTATACGGATGCCCCTTTGACCTGTAAAGCGTTGTGGATAAAAATATCGAAAATTTTTCGCGAATGGTTACACGGCAAGCGTAAAGCGCGTCAGAAAGGACTAATAAGGCTCTGAGTGAGTCCGAAATTTCCCGTTTCAATACGCGTATGCCAAACTAACCCGCATATAGACAAGGTGAAAACTATCTAATGGCCGATTGGCAGACCCTCGATCCCGAGGCCGCACGTGAAGCGGAAAAATACGAAAACCCTATTCCTAGCCGCGAGCTGATTCTTCAGCATCTGGCCGAGCGCGGTTCGCCGGCTGCTCGCGAGCAGTTGGTAGAAGAGTTTGGTCTTACCACGGAAGACCAGATCGAAGCCCTGCGCCGTCGCCTGCGAGCGATGGAGCGCGATGCGCAACTTATTTATACCCGCCGCGGCACCTACGCCCCGGTGGATAAGCTTGACCTGATTCTTGGTCGTATCAGTGGTCATCGCGATGGCTTCGGCTTTCTGATCCCGGATGACGGCAGCGACGACTTGTTCATGAGCCCGGCGCAAATGCGTCTGGTGTTTGATGGTGACCGTGCGCTGGCCCGTGTTTCGGGGCTTGATCGCCGTGGACGTCGTGAAGGCGTGATTGTTGAAGTCGTCTCCCGCGCTCACGAAACCATCGTCGGCCGTTACTTCGAAGAAGGCGGCATCGGTTTTGTCGTAGCCGATAACCCGAAAATCCAGCAAGAAGTGTTGGTGACACCGGGGCGCAATGCCGGTGCCAAAATCGGTCAGTTCGTTGAAGTGAAGATCACTCACTGGCCGACTCCGCGTTTCCAGCCGCAGGGTGATGTGCTCGAGGTCGTGGGTAACTACATGGCGCCTGGCATGGAAATCGACATTGCCCTGCGCACGTACGACATTCCGCATGTGTGGCCTGAGGGCGTTGTTAAAGAAGCGCGCCGCCTCAAGCCTGAAGTAGAAGAGAAAGACAAAGAGAAGCGCATCGATCTGCGTCATCTGCCGTTCGTCACCATTGACGGCGAAGATGCGCGTGACTTCGATGACGCTGTGTTCTGTGAAGCCAAGCCTGGCAAGTTGCGCCTGTTCTCGGGTGGCTGGAAGCTGTACGTGGCCATCGCCGACGTTTCCAGTTACGTGAAAATCGGTTCGGCGCTGGATACCGAAGCGCAAGTGCGTGGCAACTCGGTGTACTTCCCGGAGCGCGTGATTCCGATGCTGCCCGAGGAACTGTCCAACGGCCTGTGCTCCCTGAACCCGAAAGTCGACCGTTTGGCGATGGTGTGCGAGATGACCATCTCGAAAACCGGCGAAATGACTGACTATCAGTTTTATGAGGCGGTGATCCACTCCCAGGCGCGTCTGACCTACAACAAGGTCAGCACCATGCTTGAGCACGCTAAAACCAGCGAAGCAAAGCAACTGCGCAGTGAATACGCCGATGTGGTGCCACACCTCAAGCAGCTTTATTCACTGTATAAGGTCTTGCTGGCGGCCCGTCACACTCGGGGCGCGATTGATTTTGAAACTCAGGAAACCCGCATTATTTTCGGGGCTGACCGCAAAATCGCTGAAATTCGCCCAACTACACGTAATGACGCCCATAAGCTGATTGAAGAGTGCATGCTGGCGGCCAACGTGGCCACGGCTGAGTTCCTCAAGAAGCATGAAATTCCTGCGTTGTACCGTGTGCATGATGGCCCGCCGCCAGAGCGTCTGGAAAAGCTGCGCGCCTTCCTGGGCGAACTGGGCCTGACCTTGCATAAAGGCAAGGACGGCCCTACGCCCAAGGACTATCAGGCATTGCTGGCCAGCATCAAGGACCGTCCGGATTTCCACCTGATCCAGACCGTTATGCTGCGTTCGCTGAGTCAGGCGGTGTACAGCGCTGATAACCAGGGTCACTTCGGCCTGAATTACGAAGCCTATACCCACTTCACCTCACCGATCCGTCGCTACCCGGACTTGCTCACGCACCGTGCGATTCGCAGTGTGATCCATTCCAAAATGGACACTCCGCACGTTCGTCGTGCTGGCGCGATGACCATTCCGAAAGCGCGTATTTACCCGTACGACGAAGCCGCTCTTGAGCAACTCGGCGAGCAATGCTCCATGAGCGAGCGCCGTGCAGACGAAGCCACGCGTGACGTGACGAACTGGCTCAAGTGCGAATTCATGAAAGACCGCGTAGGCGAATCGTTCCCGGGTGTTGTTACTGCCGTGACCGGTTTCGGCCTGTTCGTGGAATTGACTGACATCTATGTGGAAGGCCTGGTGCATGTCACGGCCTTGCCGGGTGACTATTACCACTTCGACCCTGTGCACCACCGCCTGGCGGGTGAGCGCACCGGTCGCAGCTTCCGTCTGGGCGATACTGTTGAAGTGCGGGTGATGCGCGTCGATCTCGACGAGCGCAAAATCGACTTCGAAATGGCTGAGAAAACGCTGACTGCGCCGATCGGTCGTAAAAATCGCGGGACCGAAAAGCCGGCTGCTAAATCGACCAAGCCTGCGGGCAAGCCAAGCGGGTACGAAACTGAAAAAGCCGTCGAGCCTGCCAAGGCGCCGCGTCGCGCTCCTGCAAAGACCAGCAAGAATACGGACGATGCCTATCGCCCCAGTGATGCGGCAGCCAAAAATGCCGAGCTGCGCAAAAGTCGTGAATTGAAGCAGGCACTGCTGAACGAATCGAAAAACGGCGGTCGGACATCGGCGCCGGGAAAGTCGGGGAGGGCAGCACCCGCTAAAGACGCGGGCAAGCCTTCCAAGCCAAGCAAACACCGTAAAGGCCCGCCAAAATCGGGCGCCGCGCCAGCTGCTAAAAGCGGCGGGTCGCGCAAACCTAAGGCCAAGTCATGAGTCAGTTGGAAAAAATCTACGGCATTCACGCCGTAGAAGCGTTGCTTCGTCATCACCCAAAGCGCGTCAAGCAAGTGTGGTTGGCCGAGGGTCGTAGCGATCCACGCGTGCAGACGCTGATCACGCTGGCCGATGAAAATCGTGTGCCGGTCGGCAATGCTGAGCGTCGTGAAATGGACGTGTGGGTCGAAGGCGTGCACCAGGGCGTTGTGGCAGATGTTAGCCCGAGCCAGGTGTGGGGCGAGGCCATGCTCAACGAACTGCTGGATCGCACTGAAGGGGCTCCGCTGATTCTGGTGCTGGACGGCGTAACGGATCCGCATAACTTGGGTGCTTGCTTGCGTACTGCCGATGCGGCGGGTGCTTTGGCTGTGATCGTGCCTAAAGACAAGTCCGCAACGTTGACGCCGACGGTGCGAAAAGTGGCTTGTGGTGCGGCGGAAGTTATCCCGTTGGTGGCGGTGACCAATCTCGCGGCAACCCTGAAAAAGCTTCAACAGCGCGGTCTCTGGATCGTCGGCACTGCCGGCGAAGCCGAGCAAGAGCTGTACGAGCAAGACCTGACAGGCCCGACCATTCTGATCATGGGCGCTGAAGGTAAAGGCATGCGCCGCCTGACGCGCGAGCACTGCGACTACTTGGTGCGCTTGCCGATGGCGGGTAGCGTCAGCAGCTTGAACGTCTCCGTGGCTACGGGTGTTTGCCTGTTCGAAGCCCTGCGTCAGCGCAGCGTCAAAGCCAAGTCGCCCGCGAAAAAGAAATAAACCAGCTTTGGGGCCGCTGCCTGCGGCTGCGATCGAGCGCGAGGCTCGGTGTGCAGTCAACAGCAGCGGCTACAAAAAAACAGGCATAGGTTGATTGTTCAAATAATCACCAATTGCCTTGCGCCTCTCTTGTGCCTTCTCTACAATTGCGCCCCTTGCCGTCATGGCGGGCGCATATGTGCCTCTCTAGGCAAGACACACAAGTGTCATTCACTCCTTGTCTGACCGCTTTTCAGTTAGCGGCAGGCTACAACCCGTAAGGAGCATTCATGCGTCATTACGAAATCATCTTTTTGGTCCACCCGGATCAAAGCGAACAAGTCGGCGGCATGGTAGAGCGTTACACCAAGCTGATCGAAGAAGACGGCGGCAAAATCCACCGTCTGGAAGATTGGGGCCGTCGTCAACTGGCCTACGCAATCAACAATGTTCACAAGGCTCACTACGTGATGCTGAACGTTGAGTGCACTGGCAAAGCCCTGGCTGAGCTGGAAGACAACTTCCGTTACAACGATGCTGTGATCCGTAACCTGGTCATCCGTCGCGACGAAGCCGTAACTGGCCAGTCCGAGATGCTCAAGGCTGAAGAGAACCGCAGTGAGCGCCGTGAGCGTCGTGACCGTCCTGAGCATTCTGACAGCGCCGATGGCGATGACAGCGATAACAGCGACGCCAGCGATAACGCTGACGAGTAATCCACGGACCTTTTGAGGAGCCAATTACATGGCACGTTTCTTCCGTCGTCGTAAATTCTGCCGCTTCACAGCAGAAGAAGTGAAAGAGATCGATTACAAGGATCTCAACACTCTGAAAGCTTACGTATCCGAGACCGGCAAAATTGTTCCAAGCCGTATCACCGGTACTAAAGCTCGTTATCAGCGTCAGCTGGCCACCGCTATCAAGCGCGCCCGCTTCCTGGCCCTGCTGGCCTACACCGACAGCCACGGCCGCTGAGACCGGGCAGTCGACAAGCAGTAAAGGATTGAAGCATGCGCGCCTTAGCTGAGTTCATCATGCGAGGCCGTGTGCAGGCCACGTTAGTCGTGGCCGGATGTGCGGCATTGCCGTTCTTGTTCTGGTTGAGTGCTGCTGCAGGTAGCCTTGTGCTCCTGCGGCGCGGTCCGAGAGATGCGTTAAGCATCCTCTCATGGGCGTTACTGCCGGCCTTGGTCTGGTGGTTTATCGGAGAGCCCCGCACCTTAATGGTGTTGTTGGGAACTCTGGGTCTGGCGTTGTTTTTGCGCGCCGGGCAGCCCTGGCATCGCGTGCTGCTGGTCAGCGTGGCGTTGGGTGGTGTGTATGGCGTAATCCTGGGCACGGTTTTCCGCGAACCCATTGGTGCGATGGCGCAGGAGTTGGAAAAACTCTTGCCGCAGGTCCTCAATGGTCTCTACGACAAGTTATCTGACGTAGAGCGAGCGCGCCTTGGGGCACTGATTGCACCCGTCCTGACCGGTTTGATTGCAGCTTTGATGCAGGTCGTCAGCGTGCTGAGTCTGATGCTTGGGCGTTATTGGCAAGCGTGGTTGTACAACCCGGGCGGTTTTGCCAGCGAATTTCGCAGCATCCGCCTACCGCTGGGTCCAGCGCTATTGTTGCTGGCGTGCATGCTGGTCGGTCCGAACTTCGGACCACAAATGGCCATGCTCACGCCGTTGTGCAGCGTAGCGTTGTTCTTCGCCGGGCTGGCCCTGATTCATGGGCTGGTGGCGCAAAAGCGACTGGCCAAATTTTGGCTGGTGGGGTTGTACGTCACGCTGTTGCTGTTCATGCAGCTGATCTATCCGTTGCTCGTGGTTTTGGCCATTGTCGACAGCCTGATTGATTTTCGCGGACGTTTGGCGCCGAAAGACGTCGATAAAGACTCTGCGAACGGTGAAGGTTAAAAGTTAAGAGGATTTTCACATGCAACTGATCCTTCTGGAAAAAGTCGCAAACCTGGGCAACCTGGGCGACAAAGTAAATGTTAAGGCCGGTTACGGTCGTAACTACCTGCTGCCATACGGCAAAGCTACCGCTGCAACCGCTGCCAACCTGGCTGCGTTTGAAGAGCGTCGCGCTGAGCTGGAAAAAGCAGCAGCTGACAAGAAAGCTTCGGCTGAAACTCGCGCTGCCCAACTGGCTGAGCTGGAAGTGACTATCACTGCCACCGCTGGTGACGAAGGCAAGCTGTTCGGTTCGATCGGTACTCACGACATCGCTGATGCACTGACCGCCTCTGGCGTTGAAGTTGCAAAAAGCGAAGTTCGTCTGCCGAACGGCACTATCCGTAACGTTGGCGAATTCGACGTGGCTGTGCACCTGCACGCCGAAGTTGAAGCAACCGTACGCGTTGTTGTGGTAGCTGCTTAAGCAGTCTGACTGACTGGCACCTTGTGTGTCGGACGGTTAACATCGGGCACGATCCTGTTTACAGGTCGTGCCCTTTGTCTTTCTGCAGACCCTGATTTTCACCCCAAAATTACACGTGGCCATGAACGATATCTCAGCTCCTGAGCAATATGACCTGCAAACCGCATCCCTGAAGGTGCCACCGCATTCCATCGAGGCCGAACAGGCCGTGCTCGGTGGTTTGATGCTGGACAACAACGCCTGGGAGCGCGTGCTGGATCAGGTCTCGGACGGCGATTTCTATCGGCATGACCACCGCCTGATCTTCCGGGCGATTGCCAAGCTGGCGGACCAGAATTCCCCGATTGATGTCGTGACCCTTGCCGAGCAGTTGGACAAGGAAGGTCAGACCTCGCAAGTTGGGGGGCTGGGCTACCTCGGCGAACTGGCGAAAAACACCCCGTCGGTGGCGAACATCAAGGCGTATGCCCAGATCGTTCGGCAGCGTGCGACGCTGCGCCAACTGATCGGCATCAGCACTGAAATCGCAGACAGTGCATTCAACCCCGAAGGCCGAACCGCCGAGGAGATCCTCGATGAGGCCGAGCGCCAGATCTTTGCGATTGCCGAGGCCCGGCCAAAAACCGGCGGCCCGGTAAGCGTCAATGACTTGCTGACCAAGGCCATCGATCGCATCGATACCTTGTTCAACACCGACAACGCCATTACCGGGCTCTCCACGGGGTACACCGACCTCGATAACATGACCAGCGGCTTGCAACCTGCCGACTTGATCATCGTCGCTGGTCGTCCCTCGATGGGTAAAACCACGTTCGCGATGAACCTGGTAGAAAACGCCGTGTTGCGCAGTGAAAAAGCCGTACTGGTGTACTCCCTCGAGATGCCAGGCGAATCGCTGATCATGCGTATGCTGTCGTCCCTTGGGCGTATCGATCAGAGCAAGGTGCGTGCGGGCCGTCTTGAAGACGATGACTGGCCGCGCCTCACCTCGGCAGTCAACCTGCTCAACGACCGCAAACTGTTCATCGATGACACGGCGGGTATCAGCCCGTCAGAGATGCGTGCGCGGACCCGGCGTCTGGTGCGTGAGCACGGTGACATTGGCCTGATCATGATCGACTACCTGCAATTGATGCAGATTCCAGGCTCGGGCGGCGATAACCGAACCAACGAAATTTCCGAGATCTCGCGATCCTTGAAAGCGTTGGCCAAGGAATTCAACTGCCCAGTGGTCGCACTGTCACAGCTCAACCGATCGCTTGAGCAACGGCCCAACAAACGCCCGATCAACTCCGACTTGCGTGAATCCGGAGCCATCGAGCAGGACGCCGACGTCATCATGTTCGTGTACCGGGACGAGGTCTATCACCCTGAAACCGAACACAAGGGCGTTGCTGAAATCATCATCGGCAAGCAGCGTAACGGCCCGATCGGTACGGCCCGCCTGGCGTTCATCGGGAAATACACACGCTTTGAAAACCTGGCGCCGGGCAGTTACAACTTCGACGACGAGTAAACGTTCGTCACCTCCTGACGGGCTGGTCTGCTGAGTCCTGCGCAGATTCATGGCCGTCAGGTGCCTTAAGCTTCTTATCAATTCCGACCATTGCCGTCGGAATTGGTTATTTTTTGTGCTATATTCCGCGCCCGCGAATTTCTCCGTAAATGTCGCGCCCTTTTTTTGCACTCAACACCGGTCATCGACATGCAAGCAGCGAAGCCAATTTTTGACTATCCGAAGTACTGGGCCGAATGTTTCGGGCCAGCGCCATTCCTGCCAATGAGCAGGGAGGAGATGGATCAGCTTGGCTGGGATTCATGCGACATCATCATCGTTACCGGTGATGCATATGTCGATCATCCGTCGTTCGGCATGGCGATCATCGGTCGTTTGCTGGAGTCCCAGGGGTTCCGTGTGGGCATCATTGCCCAGCCGAACTGGCAGTCCAAAGACGACTTCATGAAGCTTGGCGAGCCGAACCTGTTCTTCGGCGTGGCCGCTGGCAACATGGATTCGATGATCAACCGCTACACCGCCGACAAGAAAATCCGTTCCGATGACGCCTACACCCCCGGTGGCATGGCGGGTAAACGTCCGGATCGCGCGAGTTTGGTGTACAGCCAGCGCTGTAAAGAAGCCTACAAGCATGTGCCTATTGTTCTGGGCGGTATTGAGGCTTCCCTGCGCCGCATTGCGCATTACGACTACTGGCAAGACCGCGTGCGCAACTCGATCCTGATCGACGCCTGTGCCGACATCCTGCTGTACGGCAACGCCGAACGCGCGATTGTCGAAGTGGCCCAACGTCTGTCATACGGTCACAAGATCGAAGACATCACCGATGTACGCGGCACCGCGTTCATTCGCCGTGACACGCCTAAAGACTGGTACGAAGTCGACTCCACGCGCATCGACCGTCCGGGCAAGATCGACAAGATCATCAACCCGTACGTGAATACGCAGGACACCCAGGCCTGCGCTATCGAGCAGGAAAAAGGCCCGGTTGAAGACCCGAGCGAAGCCAAGGTTGTGCAGATCCTGGCTAGCCCGCGCATGACCCGTGACAAAACGGTGATCCGTCTCCCGTCTGTCGAAAAAGTTCGTGCCGATGCGGTGCTTTATGCACACGCCAACCGCGTGCTTCACCTCGAAACCAACCCGGGCAATGCCCGTGCACTGGTACAGAAGCATGGCGAAGTGGACGTCTGGTTCAACCCGCCTCCGATTCCGATGACCACTGAAGAGATGGACTACGTGTTCGGCATGCCTTACGCACGTGTTCCGCACCCTGCGTATGGCAAGGAGAAAATTCCTGCCTACGACATGATCCGCTTCTCGGTGAACATCATGCGCGGCTGCTTTGGCGGCTGTACCTTCTGCTCAATCACTGAGCACGAAGGTCGAATCATCCAGAACCGTTCCGAAGAGTCGATCATCCGGGAAATCGAAGAGATTCGTGACAAGGTGCCTGGCTTTACCGGGGTCATTTCCGACCTTGGCGGTCCGACCGCGAACATGTACCGCATCGCGTGCAAAAGCCCGGAAATCGAATCCGCGTGCCGCAAGCCGTCGTGCGTGTTCCCCGGCATTTGCCCGAACCTGAACACCGACCACTCGTCGCTGATTCAGCTGTATCGCAGTGCCCGGGCCTTGCCGGGTGTGAAGAAAATCCTGATCGCTTCCGGCCTGCGTTACGACCTCGCGGTCGAGTCGCCGGAGTACGTGAAAGAGCTGGTGACCCACCACGTCGGCGGTTACCTGAAGATCGCCCCGGAACACACCGAGGAAGGGCCGCTCAACCAGATGATGAAGCCGGGCATTGGCAGCTATGACAAGTTCAAGCGCATGTTCGAGAAGTACACCAAGGAAGCGGGCAAAGAGCAGTACCTGATTCCGTACTTTATTGCTGCTCACCCCGGCACCAAAGACGAAGACATGATGAACCTGGCGCTGTGGCTCAAGGGCAACGGTTTCCGGGCGGATCAGGTGCAGGCGTTCTACCCGTCGCCTATGGCCACGGCCACGGCGATGTACCACTCGGGCAAGAACCCGCTGCGTAAGGTCACGTACAAAAGTGACTCGGTGACCATCGTCAAGAGCGAAGAGCAGCGCCGTCTGCACAAGGCGTTCTTGCGTTATCACGACCCTAAAGGCTGGCCGATGCTGCGTGAAGCCTTGACCCGCATGGGCCGCGCCGACCTGATCGGCTCGGGCAAGGATCAACTGATTCCGCTGCACCAGCCGGCCACTGACAGTTATCAAAGTGCCCGTCGTAAAAACTCGACACCTGCCGGTAGCCACAAAGTGGCCAAGGATTCGACCACCAAAATCCTCACCCAGCATACTGGCTTGCCGCCACGTGCCAGTGACGGTGGCAATCCGTGGGACAAGCGTGAGCAAGCCAAGGCTGCGGCCTTTGCCCGTAACAAACAGGCAGCCAAAGAGCGGCATGAAGCGGCCAAAGGCGGCAAAGGCAAAAAGCCTGCCCGCAAGCCCGTCGTGCCGCGCTAACAGTCCGGGCAGCGGCTACAGCATGGCGTCTGTAGCCGCTTTCCAGGCGCAGGTCTGCAACCGGACGCGCAGCGTTCGCCCTTGCTGAGCCGACTCTCTACCTGAAAACGTAATAAGCGGCTTCAATGCCAGCACAGCCTTGTGCTGCCCGACTGTGGCGACAGGGTTTACAGAGTGTGCGCTGAGAGGCTTGCCACGCGGGCCTGCGGCCAGAGTGATACCTGCTCCAGGAACGGATCATGAAGAGCGTCTGAGGGCGTTACAAGGCGGTCAGGGTGACTGCGAGGATCAACAGCCGGGCTGCTGATCCTGATCACAGATCCTGTGGGCCGGGTTGTGGATAACCGGGCCGAGGGTGTTACGCGTTCGGTGCTTTATCGTCTGTACCGTCTGTTGCGCCAGTCTCTTGCGCGTCAACGTCACCTTCAGTGTCGACGTCCTGCTCCACGTCTGTGGCGCCACCTTCAGCGGCAGCCTTCTTGCGTTGCAGCTTCTCTTCTTTCTTCTGCTCTTTAGCCAGGTCTCTTTGACGCTTTGCGAAGTTATAGTTTGGTTTGGCCATGGGCGATCCTCTTGCGCTCGAAGATGAGGTGAGCGGTGGGTATTCTGCCCTGTATTAGTGCCTAGCCGTTAGCCGGGTTTTTGCAAGGCTGTTTTTCTCGTCTGAAATATGGCGCTGGCAGTGGTGAAAACTGGGGTATACCCCGCCGACTTATTCTCCAAACCTCAAAAAAATGACCTAAGGTTATAAGCCGTCCGTTCGTCTAGCAGGCTATTACACCGGATTAAAACGTTTTGCCATGACTCAGGTCATTGGAATTGAGACGATTTTCGGGCAACCTGTATACAAATTGTGGATTTTTTATACCCTGCCTTGGAGATACATCATGTTTGCCAAAGTTGTTGCGGTATCCCTTTTGACCCTGGCCAGCGGCCAATTGCTGGCTGCTGAATGCAAAGTGACTGTCGATTCGACCGATCAGATGTCGTACAACACCAAAGAAATCCCCATCGACAAGTCCTGCAAAACGTTCACGGTAGAACTGACTCACTCCGGCAACCTGCCGAAGAACGTCATGGGTCATAACTGGGTGCTGAGCACAAAAGCCGACATGCAGGGCATTGCGACTGATGGTATCGCTGCAGGTCTGGACAAGAACTACCTGAAAGACGGCGACACGCGCGTCATTGCTCACACCAAGATCATCGGTGCGGGCGAGAAAGATTCGGTAACGTTTGACGTTTCCAAGCTCAAAGCGGGTGAGGAATATGAGTTCTTCTGCACCTTCCCGGGCCACAACTCGATGATGAAAGGCGCTGTGGTACTTAAATAAGGCCGCGCAACGCTTAAAAACAGCCCTGACGCGCTCACGCCGTCAGGGCTGTTTACGTTTTGGATCAGGCTGTAGATGCGGTCATCTTGAAAATTCCCTGGGCGTTGCTGCTGTCGAAGTCCAGGTCCAGTCGTTGCGTCTGTGGGTTGATCTCACGTTGAATGAATTCAACGAAAGACCCCGGCACTTGATGCTCCCGGTACATCCCGTGCGCATCAAGCAGACCGCGGGTTACGCTGCAGGCGCGGTACGCGGTTTGCATCACCCGTCCTGATGCCGACACCTCAATGGCGTCTTTCATCGGTCGTTGCAGGTCGCGTTGTTGCGCCACGGTGGCGTGCAGATCGCTGACACGGTCGGTCAGGTGGTTGAAGCTATTGCCTTCGGTGGCGATCCACGCCATTTCGGCGCTTTCCTTCAACAGGCACTGATAATCGGCTTCTTGCACGGCGCCATGCTGGCGATCAAATGCCTGGTACAACCCCGGCAAAACGCGTTGCGCATCGCTCAGGCTGCAATGGTGGGTGAGTTGCAGGCGGTTGAGGATGCTCAGGTGCTCAGCCAGGAGAGGGTCGCGGCTACTTCGGACCACGCGGGTGACGGCCTGTTGAAACGCCACGCTGAAACGACCGGGGTGCAATTCCGATACAAAAAATTGCGCAATGCCTTCAGGCAAGTCCATGTGTCGGTAGCCCCAGCCCGTCATGTTCAATTTGGTCAGGGGATAAGTGCGCGTGTCGGTAAAGCCGAGCGGCTCCAGCAACCGCGAGAACGCCAGACGACCGCGAGGCAACTCGCCATTCAGCGGCCAGTCCACCGTGCGAATGGCACCATGATCAAAAACAACTTTGCGACCGTGCTGCGCTTGCTCGTGCACATAGCGTCGGCCATCCGGCACGGCGTCGACCAGTTTGTGCAGCAGGCACAGATTTAGCGCCTCAGCGAGCCATGCCCGATGGAGCGCTTGCGGGTGCCAGCTGAAATCCAGCAGGCCTTGGGGGACCTCGACATGCTCGCGCAACCAGCGAGCGGCGGGTTGGCCGATTACGGACTCGACCAGCGAAAACAGACCATCGAATTCAGACATGGCGGACAGGGCTCTGGGGACGAAACGAGCGTCTATCAAAGCCCTTGAGGCAAACAGTCACAAGCGAAAAAAAATGCGGGGGTCATTCCGTTTTTTCTGGCTGGACAGTCAGCCCTCTCCTGAGTGAAGAGGGCTGGAGTGAGGCAAGAGTGGCTTCGGTCTTACGGCGCAAACGGCATTTCGCGCTTGTGATGGGTTTTTTCATACGTGTTGCAGATGATGTTGAACGCTTGCTCACTCACCGGTTCGCCGTGCAGGAAGGCATCAATCTCGGCATAGGTTACGCCGTGGGACGCTTCGTCGGGCTTGCCCGGCTCCAGGTCTTCGAGGTCCGCAGTCGGGACTTTTTCGACCAGCGACTCGGGGGCACCGAAATAGCGGGCAATGGCCCGGACCTGATTTTTAACCAGCCCGCTGAGCGGTGCCAGGTCACACGAGCCATCTCCGAACTTGGTGAAGAAGCCCATCACCGCTTCTGCTGCGTGGTCGGTGCCGATGACCAGCCCGCCCGTTGCGCCAGCGATGGTGTATTGCGCCACCATGCGCATCCGCGCCTTGGTATTGCCCAGCACAAAGTCTACCGTGGCTGGCGGTTTGCCTTCGAACGAGGCAACTTCGGCGGCCAGCGCCTTGACTGCAGGGCCGATGTTCACGGTCTGGCGTTCGTCCGGGTTGATGAAGTCCACCGCAGCGGTCGCGTCGATTTCGTCGTGCTGGACACCGTAAGGCAAGCGCACGGCGATAAAACGGTAATTCTCATCGCCGGTCTGCTCGCGCAGTTGCTTGATCGCGCGTTGCGCCATCAGGCCGGCGGTTAATGAATCGACACCACCACTGATGCCCAGTACCAGGGTTTTGAGCCGGGCATTGTGCAGGCAGCACTGGATAAAGGTAATGCGGCGTGCGACTTCCGCCTCAAGGGCCGCGTCGTCTTTAAACGGCGGCTGGACCTTGAGGTCTTTGGCGATCTGGAGCTGTACGGCCTGCATGATTCACTCCTTGGGAGAATGTTCAGGAACTTGGAAAACGTGGCGCAAATAGGCGGCGAAGTTAGGATCAGAGCAGTGAGTCTTGCCCGGCTCATCTGAAATTTTCGCCACAGGTGAGCCGTTGCAGCCGGTCATTTTAAGCACGATGCTCATGGGCTCAACCCCAGGGATGTCGCAGGTCAGGTTGGTTCCGATACCGAAACTGACATTGATCCGGCCCCGTAACGCGCGAAAGATCTCCAGTGAGCGGGGCAGGGTCAGGCTGTCGGAGAACACCAGCGTTTTGCTCATCGGATCAATGCCCAACTGATGGTAATGCGCGATGCATTTTTCAGCCCACACCACGGGGTCGCCCGAGTCGTGACGCAAACCGTCAAACAGCTTGGCGAAGTAAAGATCGAAATCTTTAAGGAAGGCATCGGTAGTGATGCAGTCCGTGAGTGCAATCCCCAGCAGTCCACGGTATTCGCGCACCCAGCAGTCCAGCGCAGCGCTCTGGCTGTCGATCAGGCGCGGGCCGAGCTGTTGATGCGCCATGATCCATTCGTGGGCCATGGTGCCCAGCGGCTTCATGTCCAGTTCGCGGGACAGGTTGACGTTACTGGTGCCCACAAACTTTCCGGGAAAGTCATGTTTGAGTACGTTGACCACTTCCTCTTGCACCCGGTACGAAAACCGACGCCGGGTTCCGAAATCGGCTACCTGCAAGCCAGCCAATTCATCGGCGCTGGCGTTGGCCTGCAACCAGTCAAACTTTCGATAGAGCTGTTCGCGGGCCTGGGACAGCACTGTGTTGGCATACCGCGAGCGGTTGCGCACTTCACTGACAATCGCCAGCAGAGGTACCTCGAACAGAATCACATGCAGCCACGGGCCGCGCAGACGAATGAAGAGTTCGCCGTTTTCGATCCCCGTATGGACATAGCGCAGGTTGAAACGAAACAACCCGAGGAAGCGTATGAAGTCAGGCTTCATAAACGTAATCCGTTCCAGAAAGCCGAGCTGGTCCTGACTCATATTCAAGTCGGCCAATCGTTCGATCTGATGCCGGATTTCGCTCAGGTACGGACGTAAATCTTCGTGATTACGGCACCGAAATTCCCATTCAACTTCCACATTGGGGTAGTTGTGCAGCACCGCCTGCATCATGGTCAATTTGTAGAAGTCGGTGTCGAGCAAGTTCTGCACGATGCGATCGGCAAACACACTCTCGCTCATAACGCGAATCTCCATGCTGGCCGTGCCTGATTGCCACGGCGCTCAGCTCTTTCAATGAATGACGCTAGTGGCGCATATTCGCGTGCGGTTTTGCCAGCGGTTTCTGCTTAAACAAGGGCTACAGAGCCTGTTGCTCATCCAATTGCTCCATCATCCAGCTCACAAACGCTCTCACTTTCGGCACGCCGGCCGAATGCTCCGGATACGCCAGATAGTACGCGTCATGGCTGGGCATGGCGTAGGGCCAGGCAATCACCAGTTTGCCGTCCGCCAATTCCTCTTCGACCAGAAAGCGCGGCAGCAGTGCAACGCCACACCCCACCTGCGCTGCCCGGATGCACATATAGAACGTGTCAAAGCGTGGGCCATGGTAACTGTGGTCAGTGTGGTAGCCCTGGCTTTCAAACCACTCATGCCACGCTTGCGGTCGCGAAGCGTTTTGCAGCAGGACCAGCTCGGTCAGGTGCGTCGGGTCGGTAAAGGGCTTGCCGGGCAGACTCGATGGCGCGCATACCGCCACCAGCGATTCGCCAAACAGCTTCAGGCATTCCGCCCCGGGACGGGCACCCTGACCAAAGTAGAACGCCAGATCGCTGCGCCCTTGCAGCAGCTCATCGGCTGGCTGTTCATTGCACAAATCCAGATGAATCTGTGGGTGGCGCAGGCCCCAACCTTTGAGACGTGGCACGAGCCAGCGGGCGCCGAAGGTGGATGGTGTCGAGACGCGCAGGACTTCCGTTTCGCCGCCGTAGGAACGTAGCGTGTGGGTCGACATTTCCACTTGGGTCAGGATTTTTCGGACTTCTACAAGGTACAAATCACCGGCTGGCGTCAGTTGCAGGCGACGGCGCACCCGTCGAAACAGCAAGTGTTGTAACAACTCTTCCAGTTGAGCGACCTGTTTGCTGACTGCGCTCTGAGTCAGGTTCAACTCCTCAGCCGCGCGGGTGAAGCTCAGGTGACGAGTCACCGCTTCAAAACACTGCAAGGCAGTGATCGAGGGCAGGTAGCGTTTGTTGAGCATGGCAGCCTCTGCGTCTTGTTGTTCGCCGACATTACCAGCGCAGCATGAATTTTCGGAATGATATCTCGCTTAAAGGTCGTTTGTTGGCGCGGGATGTGCCAGCTACAACTAAAGACCTGAGCCGCAGCCGGCGGCGAACGTTTTCAGGTTGAAGGAGTGCCCACATGATTGCTGCATTGCTGGATCGTTTAGGAGTGAACCCTGCGCTGTACCAACAGGGGAAACAGCCCGTCTACACACCGATTGATGGCAGCCAGCTGGGCGCTGTGCATTGGGAAGGTGCCGCTCAAACCGAACAGCACGTGACCCGTGCCGAGCACGCATTTGATGCATGGCGCAACGTTCCGGCCCCGCGGCGGGGTGAACTGGTGCGCCAATTCGGTGACCTGTTGCGTGAATACAAAGCGGATCTCGGCGAGTTAGTGTCCTGGGAAGCCGGCAAAATCACCCAGGAAGGTTTGGGTGAAGTGCAAGAAATGATCGACATCTGCGACTTCGCAGTCGGCCTTTCGCGTCAACTGTATGGCTTGACCATTGCCTCCGAGCGCCCCGGCCACCACATGCGCGAAACCTGGCACCCGCTGGGCGTAGTCGGTGTCATCAGCGCGTTCAATTTTCCGGTCGCGGTCTGGGCGTGGAACACTACGCTGGCGCTGGTGTGCGGCAACGCAGTGATCTGGAAGCCCTCCGAAAAAACGCCGCTGACGGCGCTGGCGTGTCAGGCATTGTTCGACCGGGTGCTGAGCACCTTCAGCGACGCGCCTCCCTACTTGAGCCAAGTGATTATCGGCGGTCGTGAAGCGGGCGAGGCGTTGGTCGATGACCCGCGCGTGGCCTTGATCAGCGCCACTGGCAGCACCCGCATGGGGCGCGAAGTGGCGCCGAAAATTGCTGCGCGCTTTGCCCGCAGCATCCTCGAACTGGGCGGCAACAACGCCATGATCCTCGGCCCTAGCGCTGACCTGGACATGGCGGTGCGCGCCATTTTGTTCAGTGCCGTGGGCACTGCCGGGCAACGTTGCACCACTTTGCGCCGCCTGATCGCGCACGAGTCGGTGAAAGCAGAAATCCTCACCCGCCTCAAAGCGGCGTATGCCAACGTGCGCATCGGCCATCCGCTGGAAGGAAACCTGGTCGGCCCTCTGATCGACAAACACAGTTTTGACAGCATGCAGGATGCGCTGGAGCAAGCGTTGAGCGAAGGCGGGCAGGTCTTTGGGGGTGAACGCCAGCTGACACGCCAATACCCGAATGCGTACTACGTCAGCCCGGCAATTGTTGAAATGCCTGAGCAGAGCGAGGTGATGTGCAGCGAGACCTTTGCGCCCATCTTGTACGTGGTTGGCTATACCGATTTTGAGGAAGCGCTGCGCCTCAACAATGCTGTCCCGCAAGGCTTGTCGTCGTGCATCTTCACCACCGATGTGCGCGAGGCGGAACGGTTTATGTCAGCCACAGGCAGTGATTGCGGGATTGCCAACGTCAACATTGGGCCCAGCGGCGCCGAGATTGGCGGGGCTTTCGGGGGCGAGAAAGAAACCGGCGGCGGGCGTGAATCGGGTTCGGATGCCTGGCGTGGTTACATGCGCCGCCAGACCAATACCGTGAACTATTCACAGGAACTGCCGCTGGCTCAGGGTATTACGTTTGACTGAGTGGACTGACGTGCAGTGCGTCTGAGCCCTCACCCGGCCTTGTTCAGGGCAAGGGCTCAAGGATTCTGGTTAGGTGTCATGTCTGGAGCTTGGCAATGCCTTTACGCGAAGAATGTCTGTGGGAAAACCTCACACCGCAACGTCCTCAAGCGCCTGCCTTCAAGGGCGAATTGAGCGTTGACGTTTGTGTGATCGGTGCAGGTATCACGGGATTGTCAGCCGCCATTCACTTGCTCGAACAGGGCAAAAGCGTGTGTGTGCTGGAGGCACATCGCACGGGGCAGGGGGGATCGGGGCGCAACGTGGGGCTGGTTAATGCGGGGCTGTGGATTGCGCCTGACGAAATCGAAGCCGGGTTTGGCAAAGCTGTCGGCAGTCAGCTCAATAGCATGCTTGGGGCCGCGCCAGCGCTGGTATTCAGCCTCATCGACAAATACCGCATTGATTGCCAGTTGCGCCGTGAAGGCACACTGCACATGGCCCACAACGCCAAGGGTGAGGCTGATCTGCGCAGCCGCGAACAGCAATGGAGGCTGCGCGGTGCTCCAGTGGAGTTGCTCACCGGTGCGGCCTGCGAAGCAGCCACCGGCACGTCAAAAATTGCCGCGGCCTTGCTGGATCGCCGTGCGGGGACACTCAACCCTATGGCCTACACCTCGGGGCTGGCCAAAGCCGCTGGCGATCTGGGCGGGCGGTTGTTCGACCACTCCCCGGTCACCGGGCTGGAACGCCAGGGACGACGCTGGTCAGTGCAAACCGGCCGCGGCGCCGTGAGTGCCGAGCAAGTGGTACTTGCCTCGAATGCCTACACAGAGGGCGAATGGACTGACCTGCGACGTAACTTTTTCCCAGGCTATTACTATCAGGTTGCCTCCAAACCTCTGACAGACGAAACCGCGCAACGCATCCTGCCCGGAGGACAAGGCTCGTGGGATACACGCCAAGTACTCAGCAGTATTCGGCGGGATGCTGACGGGCGTTTATTGCTGGGCAGCCTCGGCAATGGCAATCAGAAACCCGGCTGGTTCCTCAAGGCGTGGGCCGATCGCGTCCAGCAGCACTACTTTCCGTATTTGAAAGGCGTGGAATGGGAATGCACCTGGACGGGATGCATCGCGTTCACCCCCGACCACTTGATGCGTTTATTTGAGCCGGCGCCCGGTCTTGTAGCAGTCACCGGTTACAACGGCCGCGGGGTCACCACGGGCAGCGTGGTGGGCAAGGCGTTTGCCGATTATTTGTGTCACGGCGATGCCAAAGCGCTGCCCATCCCTTTTTCGCCCATGCAGCCGCTCTCCGGCGCGGGTTTGCGCAGTTGTTTATACGAAGCAGGATTTTCCCTCTACCACGCCGGGCAATGTTTACGGATCGTGATTTAGCCTGCCGTTTATGCGTGTAA
Source organism: Pseudomonas sp. WS 5071 (assembly GCF_012985765.1). Classification (NCBI taxonomy): domain Bacteria; kingdom Pseudomonadati; phylum Pseudomonadota; class Gammaproteobacteria; order Pseudomonadales; family Pseudomonadaceae; genus Pseudomonas; species Pseudomonas sp. WS 5071. The sequence goes on from NZ_JAAQWY010000001.1 coordinate 126,926, forward strand.
CGGCTAGCCTTTAATGGTGCGCCCTGTAGCAGCCACGCACCGCGAGTGTGCAGTTCGGTGACGTCGCGGGTTACAGGTCGGTTGGACGTTGCAGGGCAACCCGGTTGCAAGCGGTGTGGCTGAAGGTGGCGCCTGTAGAAAACAAACAGTTACACCTTCCTCGGTTTAGACGGTTGCACGCCCAATAAAAATGGGCTCGAAACAGTCGACAGAACAATAAGACCACGGCTTTTTCAAGAATAAAAAACCAATGGCACGCGCCTTGCTCAGCGCTTTATGTGAAGTCGAAGTGCCAACTAAAAAAACCTCAGGAGCACCACCTCATGTCGCAGACGTTCTACAAGAAAGGTTTTCTGGCCCTCGCCGTTTCGGCTGCGATGGGCATGTCTTCGTTTGTTCTGGCAGATGTAAAAATCGGGGTAGCCGGTCCCATGACCGGCGCCAACGCGGCATTTGGTGAGCAATACATGAAAGGGGCGCAAGCGGCGGCGGATGCAATCAACGCATCGGGTGGCGTCAACGGCGAAAAAATCGTGCTGATCAAAGGCGACGATGCATGCGAGCCAAAGCAAGCGGTTGCCGTGGCCAACCGTCTGGTCGATCAGGACAAAGTAGCGGCAGTGGTGGGGCACTTCTGTTCTTCGTCCACGATTCCGGCGTCCGAGGTGTACGACGAGGCGGGTGTCATCGCAATCACGCCGGGTTCCACCAACCCGCAGGTGACCGAACGCGGCCTGAGCGCCATGTTCCGCATGTGCGGCCGGGATGACCAGCAAGGCATCGTAGCGGCCGACTACATCGTCGATGTGCTTAAGGGTAAAAAAGTGGTGGTCCTGCATGACAAGGACACCTACGGCCAAGGCCTGGCCGACGCGACCAAGGCCCAGCTTGAAAAACGCGGTGTAACCCCCGTGTTGTATGAAGGCCTGACCCGGGGTGAAAAAGACTTCAGCGCCGTGGTGACCAAGATCCGTGCCGCAGACGCGGACGTCGTGTACTTCGGCGGTCTGCACCCGGAAGCTGGCCCGCTTGTGCGTCAGATGCGTGAGAACGGTCTTAAAGACGTGAAGTTCATGTCTGACGATGGCGTGGTTACCGATGAGTTGGTCACCACCGCCGGTGGTCCACAATACGTTGATGGCGTGTTCATGACCTTCGGCGCCGACCCGCGCCTGTTGCCTGACAGCAAGGCCGTGGTAGAGCAATTCCGCAAAAGCGGCACCGAGCCTGAAGGCTACACCCTGTATGCCTACGCATCGATCCAGGCCCTGGCAGATGCTTTCAATGGCGCCAAATCCAACAAAGGCGAAGACGCTGCCAAGTGGCTCAAGGCCAACCCGGTGAAAACCGTCATGGGGGAAAAGGCCTGGGACAGCAAAGGCGACCTCAAAGTCTCTGACTACGTGATGTATCAGTGGGACAAAGACGGCAAATATCACCAGCTGGAAAAACAGAAGTGAGTTGAATCACCTGCCCGACCGTCGCCTGAGTGCCGGTCGGGCGGGTGAGGCTTTGCATCACCTGTCTTCTTTTCCAGGAGCCCCGTAAACACAGTCATTCAAACTGTCTTCGGACGGTGTGGGAGGCGTGTGTCTGCGGATTGGCTCCAGTGCGTGAGATTGCGTTATGGACGGTATTTTCCTACAGCAACTGCTGAACGGCCTGACCCTCGGGTCTGTCTACGGCCTGATCGCCATCGGCTACACAATGGTCTACGGCATCATCGGCATGATCAACTTCGCCCACGGCGAGGTGTACATGATCTCTGCTTACCTCGCGGCGATCAGTCTGGCTCTGTTGGCATACTTCGGTATTGAGTCCTTCCCGCTGCTGATGCTTGGCACCCTGATTTTTACCGTGGTCGTAACCGGGGTGTATGGCTGGGTGATTGAGCGAGTGGCCTACAAACCCTTACGAAATTCCACACGACTGGCCCCACTGATCAGTGCCATCGGCATCTCCCTGATCCTTCAAAACTACGTCCAAATCGCACAAGGTTCGCGCCAGCAAGGCGTACCCACGCTGCTCAGCGGTGCGTGGCGGGTCGATATCGGGACCGGTTTCGTCCAGCTCACCTACACCAAGGTCTTCATTCTGATCGCTGCCTTTGTAGGTATGGGCCTGCTCACCTACATCATCAAGTACACCAAGCTGGGTCGCATGTGCCGCGCCACGCAACAGGACCGCAAGATGGCGTCGATCCTGGGCATCAACACCGACCGGGTGATTTCCTACGTGTTCGTGATCGGTGCAGCCATGGCGGCACTGGCCGGTGTGCTGATTACCATGAACTACGGCACGTTCGACTTTTATGCCGGGTTCATCATCGGTATCAAGGCGTTCACTGCCGCCGTGCTCGGCGGGATTGGATCACTGCCCGGCGCCATGCTCGGCGGCATCATCCTCGGCATCTCCGAGTCGCTGTTCGCCGGTCTGGTCAACTCTGACTACAAAGACGTGTTCAGTTTCTCGCTGCTGGTGCTGATCCTGATTTTCCGTCCTCAAGGCCTGCTGGGTCGTCCACTAGTGGCGAAGGTGTAAGTATGTCTGTAGCCCTTAACAAACCGATTGATGTGAAAAAAAGTGTCGTGGATTCGATCCTGGCCGGGTTGATCTCACTGATTGTGTTCGGCCCGATTGTCGGGGTGGTGCTCGACGGGTACAGCTTCAACTTGCAGCCCGCGCGTGTTGGCTGGCTGGTGGCGATTGTGATGATCGGGCGCTTTGCCTTGAGCCTGTTTTTGCAAACGCCCCGCGGCCTCAAAGTGCTCCAGGGTTTTGAATCCACGGGGTCGGGTGTGCATGTGTTGCCGCCGGATTACAAGACGCGGTTGCGCTGGATCGTGCCACTGCTGATCGTCATTGCCATTGTGTTTCCGTTCTTTGCCAACAAGTACCTGCTGACCGTGGTGATCCTCGGTCTTATTTACGTGTTGCTCGGCCTTGGGCTGAACATTGTGGTGGGGCTGGCGGGGTTGCTCGACCTTGGCTACGTGGCGTTCTACGCCATCGGCGCCTACGGCCTGGCCCTCGGCTATCAGTACCTGGGGCTGGGGTTCTGGTCGGTGCTGCCACTGGCGGCGATTGCGGCAGCCATGGCCGGGTGCATTCTCGGGTTCCCGGTGTTGCGAATGCATGGCGATTATCTGGCCATCGTGACCTTGGGTTTCGGGGAAATCATTCGTCTGGTACTCAATAACTGGTTGTCTTTCACGGGCGGGCCGAATGGCATGCCGGTGCCATCGCCGACCTTTCTGGGGCTTGAATTCGGGCGCCGCGCCAAAGACGGCGGGGTGCCGTTTCACGAGTTCTTTGGGCTCGAATACAACCCCAACATCAAGTTCCTGTTCATTTTCATCGTGCTGTTTTTGGTGGTGCTGCTGGTGCTGTACATCAAGCATCGCCTGACCCGTATGCCCATCGGCCGCGCATGGGAAGCCCTGCGCGAAGACGAAATTGCCTGTCGGGCCATGGGGCTCAATCACGTATTGGTCAAACTGTCGGCATTCACGCTGGGTGCGTCCACGGCAGGCCTGGCGGGCGTGTTCTTTGCCAGTTATCAGGGCTTTGTAAACCCGTCGTCGTTCACCTTCTTTGAATCGGCGCTGATCCTCGCCATCGTGGTGCTCGGTGGCATGGGCTCGACTGTCGGCGTGGTGATTGCCGCGTTCGTGCTGACTGTCGCGCCGGAGCTGCTGCGCAGCTTTGCTGAATACCGCGTGCTGCTGTTCGGTGTGCTGATGGTGTTGATGATGATTTGGCGGCCACGGGGCCTGATCCGCATCAGCCGTGTCGGGGTTAAACCACGCAAGGGGGTCGCGCCATGAGCGAGCGTTCGATGGATAAAGACGTTGTGCTCTCGGTGGACAAACTGATGATGCACTTTGGCGGGATCAAGGCCCTGAGCGATGTCAGCCTCAAGGTCAAACGCAATTCAATCTTTGCCCTGATCGGCCCTAACGGGGCGGGGAAGACTACCGTGTTCAACTGCTTAACCGGCTTTTATAAAGCCACCGGCGGCAGGATCGAACTCAACGCGCGCGGCACTCGCACCAATGTGATCAAACTGCTCGGCGAGGCGTTTCGGGTGACAGATTTTGTCTCGCCCAAAGCGTTTGGCAGCCGGCTGTATTACAAAATGTTCGGCGGCACTCACCTGGTTAACCGTGCCGGTCTGGCGCGCACCTTCCAGAACATTCGCCTGTTCAAGGAAATGTCTGTTTTGGAAAACTTGCTGGTGGCCCAGCACATGTGGGTCAACCGCAGCCTGTTGGCGGGCATTCTCAACACCAAGGGCTACCGCAAGGCTGAAAGCGATGCGCTGGACCATGCCTTCTACTGGCTGGAAGTGGTGGACTTGGTGGACTGCGCCAACCGGCTGGCGGGTGAATTGTCCTACGGGCAGCAACGGCGTCTGGAGATTGCCCGGGCCATGTGTACGCGGCCGCAAATCATTTGTCTCGACGAACCGGCGGCGGGCCTTAACCCTCAGGAAACCGAGGCCCTGAGCGGGATGATTCGCTTGTTGCGGGACGAGCATGACCTGACAGTGGTGCTGATCGAGCATGACATGGGCATGGTCATGAGCATTTCCGACCACATCGTGGTGCTTGACCACGGTAACGTGATCGCCGAGGGCGGGCCCGACGCCATTCGCAACGACCCTAAAGTCATCGCCGCCTATCTGGGCGCTGACGAAGAGGAGCTGATATGACGAGCACGATCCTCGAACTCAAGGAACTGGACGTTCACTACGGGCCGATTCAGGCGTTGAAAAAGGTCTCGATGCACATCGAAGAGGGCGAAACCGTCAGCTTGATTGGTTCCAACGGTGCCGGAAAATCCACCTTATTGATGTCGATTTTTGGTCAGCCCCGCGCCAGTGGTGGCCAGATTCTTTACCAGGGCGTGGACATCACCCAAAAGTCCTCGCACTACATCGCCTCCAACGGGATTGCCCAATCGCCCGAGGGACGTCGTGTGTTTCCGGACATGACGGTTGAAGAGAACTTGCTCATGGGCACCATCCCCATTGGTGACAAACATGCCAAAGAGGACATGCAGCGCATGTTCGACTTGTTTCCGCGCCTCAAGGAGCGCCGTAATCAGCGCGCCATGACGATGTCCGGTGGTGAGCAGCAGATGCTCGCCATTGCCCGTGCGTTGATGAGCAGGCCGAAGTTGTTGCTGTTGGATGAGCCGAGCCTGGGGCTGGCGCCGATTGTGGTGAAGCAAATTTTTGCCACTCTGCGGGAGCTCGCGCAAACCGGTATGACCATCTTTTTGGTCGAGCAAAATGCCAACCATGCGCTACGGTTGTCGGACCGCGCCTATGTGATGGTCAACGGAGAAATCCGCCTGACCGGCACGGGCAAAGAATTGTTGAGCAATGAAGATGTGCGCAACGCCTATTTGGGTGGCCATTAGACCTCGACGTCAGCATGACCCTGCTCGCCCCATGGGGCGAGCCTTCTTACCCCGCCTGAAATTGTGGAAAACAAAATTGCAACCCTGCGAAAGCGCGACATAAAGACGCTGTAAATCGCTGTTTTGTCATCGTTTTGACTTGTCCCCGTTTGCTGTGGAGGTGGCTGTGGGTAACGTGGGAGTAGTTGGCTGTAGCCCTTTATTTATGAGGGCTGTAGAGGTGTGGTTGTTTTTTGATCGCTGAGTTTTCCTCGACCACGCGACCGATTTGTCAACAGCTTTGTTGATATAGATAGGGTCTTGAAAAAAGCCTTTCTGCCTGTGGATAAGTCTGTGGTTAAACTCTGGAAAGAATGCCCTGAGTGGCGTAATTACTGGCCTCTGGCTATCCCTGCATGTTCATCAGTACGCACCTTTTTGGGGCGTGTGCATGGACTGCGTCTTCAGGTCAAGCAAAAAACCTTGGTTAATCGCCTGCACGCCTTGCGCGCCGGGGCTTAGCGCGTTTCGAGTTGCCCCCAAAGACTGTGGACGGGCCTGTGGATAAGGTGAGTGCATATGGCGCTATCCCTTGTGCAGCAAGGTCTGGAGGTAGTTGGTTGATTTTTGCACAGCGCCTTGCAACGCACGCAACCCGCTTGCCGCCCAAACCCACTCGGGGCATTCTGCTGGCCGTCCCATTACCACGGCGGACACTGCCCGCCAGCCAAGGAGAACACGATGACTTCCACCCTGTTTATTACCGGCGCGACTTCTGGATTTGGTGAGGCGTGCGCACGCAAGTTTGCACAAGCAGGCTGGAAACTGGTGCTGACGGGCCGTCGTAAAGAACGTCTGGACGCACTGTGCGAGGAATTATCCCGGCACACAGAGGTGCATGGCCTGGTGGTCGATGTGCGAGACCGTGGAGCGATGGAGGAGGCGATTGCCAACTTGCCGCCCTCGTTCAGCAAGCTACGCGGACTTATCAACAACGCCGGGCTGGCGGTCGGCACCGACCCGGCTCCGCAGTGCAAGCTCGACGACTGGGAAACCATGGTCGACACCAATATCAAAGGGCTGCTGTACACCACCCATCTGTTGTTGCCGCGCCTGATTGCCTACGGGCGCGGTGCCGGGATCGTCAACCTGGGTTCCATCGCCGGTAATTATCCGTACCCCGGCAGCCACGTGTATGGCGGCACCAAGGCATTTGTGAAGCAATTCTCCCTGAACCTGCGTTGCGACTTGCAAGGCACGGGCGTGCGCGTCAGCAATATTGAGCCGGGCTTGTGCGAAAGCGAATTCTCGATGGTGCGCTTCGGCGGCGATCAGGCGCGCTATGACGCGACCTATCAGGGCGCTGATCCGATTCAGCCAGAAGATATCGCCGAGACCATTTTTTGGGTGCTCAACACCCCGGCCCACATCAACATTAATCGCCTTGAGCTGATGCCCGTCACGCAGTCCTGGAGCGGTTTCGCTATCGAAAGGCACGCCAAGGAGTAAACTCGCCCCTGACAGCCCACCCGCGACCTCCTGAGGGGGTCGCATTCAATGGGGCTGAAAGGAGTTTTTGTGAGTAACCGTGGTGAGCAGAATCTGCTCAAACAATCGACAGTTCTAATGTTTGCGGTGGCCATTGCGGGCATCGTGACGGGTTTTATTTCGGGTTCACAATCCATCTTGTTTGATGGGTTCTTTTCGCTTATCGCGACGTTCATCAAAGTACTGATGCTCATAACGGCGCAACTCATCGCCAAGGAGAGCAACCAGCGTTTCCAGTTCGGTTTCTGGCACCTGGAGCCGATGGTGTTGTTGATCGAAGGCAGCTTCCTCTTGTTGATTGCGATCTACGCCTTTTTGAATGGCGTGTTCGGCATCATCAATGGCGGCCGCGAGATTGAACTGGGGCTGGTGATCCTCTATGCAGCGGTATTTACCGTTATCGAATTTGCCTACTACTTCTGGGTACGGCGCAAAAATCGCAAATTGAAATCGACACTGATCCAGTTCGACAACATCAGTTGGCTGGTGGACGCCATGTTGTCGGTGGGCCTGTTGATAAGTTTCATCACGGCGCTGCTTTTGAAGCATCAGGGTTATGCACAGTGGGCGGCCTACGTGGACCCGGCGATCCTGATTTTGCTGGCCTTGAGCATGCTCCCGCCGGCGTTCAAGATCCTCAAGCCTGCCTTGCGCGACGTGCTGGGGATTGCCCCTGACGCGCTGGACGACAAGGTGCGCGATGCACTGGAAATCGCCTCGGCGCGTCATGGTTTTGAAGGTTACAAAACCTACGTGCAGAAACATGGGCGCGCGCGCTTCATCGAAATTCACATCGTGCTGCCCTCGGGTTATCCACTGACCAGTGTGAATACCCTTGATGCCATTCGTGAGGAAATATCCGCGATGCTGGGCAAGGCTGACAGCGCGCGCTGGCTGACCATTTGCTTTACCGGCGACCGCAAGTGGATTGCGTAATCATTGCGTAATGACGGATCGCAGCCACACTCGGCTGCGATCAGGCGCGAAGCGCTCAAATCCCCCTGATACCTCGCACTATTAAGTTATCAACAGCCCCTGGCGCTCTATAAAAGCCACGATCGCATCGAGGCCAAGGCCGGTTTTCTGGTTGCTGAACACAAATGGCTTATCGCCGCGCATGCGGCGTGTGTCGCTGTCCATCAGCGCCAGAGATGCTCCCACCAGCGGTGCCAGGTCGATTTTGTTGATGACCAGCAAGTCCGACTTGCAGATCCCGGGCCCGCCTTTGCGCGGTAACTTGTCACCTGCCGACACGTCGATCACGTAAATCGTCAGGTCGGAGAGTTCCGGGCTGAACGTGGCCGACAAGTTATCCCCACCCGACTCCACCAGAATCACGTCCAACCCCGGAAAACGGCGGTTCAATTGATCCACCGCTTCGAGGTTAATCGAGGCGTCTTCGCGGATGGCTGTGTGGGGGCAGCCGCCGGTTTCCACGCCTATGATGCGCTCGGGCGCCAATGCCTCGTTGCGCACCAAAAAGTCGGCATCTTCGCGGGTATAAATATCGTTGGTCACGACCGCCAGGTTGTAGCGTTCCCGCAGCGCCAGGCATAACGCCAACGTCAGTGCGGTTTTGCCCGAGCCGACCGGGCCACCAATGCCGACACGCAGAGGGTGTGTGTTCATTCAAATCTCCTAAGACCGAAACAGTCGGCTGTACTGGCGCTCGTGGGCCATGCTCGCTAAGGACAGGCCAAAAGCGGCGCTGCCCATGTGGGATAAATCCAGGTTACTGGCGTGCAGTTGCGCCAGTTGCAGGCTTGGGGATAACTCGCTGGTCATGCGCTGCGCCGCTTGTTGGCCCAACGGCATGGTTTTCATCAAGACAGCCAATTGGTTCTCCAGCCAGCTCCAGAGCCATGCCGCCAACGCATCCTGTGGGCTGATGCCCCACGCACGCGCTGCGAGTGCCCAGCCAAGCGCCAGATGCGGCTCGCCTTGCTGTAAGAGAAATTGCCGAGCGGGATCATCCAGTTCAGGTAAACCTGTCAGTAACTGTTGCAAGGAATAACCCATTTGCCGGCTTTCCTGATGCAGCTCGCGGGTTTCACGGCTGGCGCGGTGTTCGTCACAAAACCGTTGCAGGGCGGGCCAGTCCGCTTGGGCGGCGGCCTCGCAGTGAGCGAGCAACAGCGGGGCTTCGAAACGTGCAAGGTTGAGCAGTAGCTGGTCGTTGATCCAGCGAGCGGCGCTGGCCGGATCGCGCACCCGGCCTTGCTCCACCGCCATTTCCAGCCCTTGGGAATAGCTGTAGCCGCCAATGGGCAGTTGCGGGCTGGCCAGACGCAGCAGCGCCCAGGCCGGGCTCACAAACGCACACCAAACTGATGAAGTCTGGGCGCGTAGTTGAAGTCTTCTTCGCCCGCCCGGGAGTGGTGATGGCCGCCGCCGTAGGCACCATGCTCAGGCTGGAACGGGGCTTCGATGGATTCGGTGCAGGCGCCCAGTTGATCGAGCATCGCCTTGAGCACGTAGTCATCCAGCAGTCGCAGCCAGCCGTCACCCACTTGCAGCGCCACGTGCCGATTGCCCAAGTGATAAGCGGCGCGGGTCAGTTCGAACGCGTTGTCACACGTCACGTGCAGGAGTTTTTCAGGGCTGGCGCACACGCGCACGATGCGCCCGTCCTGCGCCTGAAGAAATTCGCCGTCATGCAAGGGCGTCTGCCCGCGGTCCAGAAACAACCCGACATCTTCACCGTCACTGCTGAAACAGCGCAGACGGCTTTTGCTCCGGGCTTCGAAGTTGAGGTGCACCTCGGCGCTCCACACGGGGTGGGCGTCGACTCTTCGGTGAATGACCAGCATCGGTAGGCTTCCTGCGATTAACGATAGGCATGCTCAGAGCAAGGGGCTTGCCAACCTTGCCGGGCATCGCTGATTTCGTGAATCCTATGCTCAAAAACAGAGCAGGAAGATGAAACATGATCTAAACAAGTGCGCGCACAGGGCCTTGCTGCACCAACGGGGTGCAAGGGCGCTTACTCGGTGCTGCCCAGGCCTTGCCAATGTTTTAGACCAATGAAGATAAAGCGCAGTTGCTGACTGATTTTGGCCTGCGGTTGCAGGTAGTCCGGCAGCGGTTCGGCAGGCGGGTCAATCACATCGGGCAACGCCGCAAATACGCTTTTGACCACCAGATCGGCAATCACGGTCAGGGCAGCCGGGTTCAGATGACGCAATTTTGGCTTGGAGCCCAGGTCGGCGGCCAAGTCGGAGGTGATGTCTTCGCGCAAGGCCGCGATGGCCTGCCGAACCGGTTGCGAGCCGCCGTATTGCTCACGCGCGAGGAACAGAAACTGCGAGCGATTGGCCTCGACCACATCGAGGAAAATTCGCACCGATGCGTTGATCACTCCACCCATGAACAATTCGTTGTGGCGTACCAGGCGGATGGTTTCGCGAAAGGTCTGACCGACCTCGCTGACTAACGCCAGGCCCAACTGGTCCATGTCGCTGAAGTGGCGATAAAAGCCGGTGGGCACGATGCCCGCGGTTTTTGCGACTTCGCGCAGGCTCAGGCTGCCAAAGCCGCGACCCGATTCCATCAAGTGGCGGGCGGCGTCCATCAGCGCAAGGCGGGTTTGTTGCTTCTGTTCAGCGCGGGGGAGCATCTGGGCTGGTCTTCCTGACAAGTGCAGCGGCGCACTCTAGCAAATCAGCTTTGATGACGTCGAACGCAGTTAAATGCTGGGGCAGGGCAAACGTAACGTGGTGGTCGCTGGCGAGCCGCGGGTTGCGGGGCAGCGACCACGACGCAGCGCTTAGCTGACACGTTGATTCCTTTCGGCCAGACGCTCTGCGCCACCTTCGGCCAGACGGTTTTGCTGCTGTTTCTGGGTGCGGTCGTAACCGTCTTCGGCCACACGATTGTGTTGGTCCAGCGTGCGTTGGGCGCCGTCTTCCGCGACCGGATCAAGGGGCTCGCTCATCGAGCCCGAAGCCGGTTGAACCAACGGCGCAGACTGATCTTCAGCGGGCAGGGCGAAGGCGTTAAAGGCAAACAGTGATAGGGTCAAACCAAACATGGCTGGGCGTTTCATGAGGCGGGTGCTCCGTAGCAAGGCAGTAGTAGGTACGGGGGCAATGCTACGCTTGGATTTTCGATAACAAAGTTCATAAGGCCAATGGTGATAATCGACACAATTGATTGTTCAACCAAAGGCCTCTAGCCCGTAGCTTTGCGGGCAGGTAAAAGAGTGCCCAGGCCTTTTTTGCGGCAAAGCGGAACACGGGTTAAACCTTGGGCCGCCTTTGCCGGTCGTACTTTTATACGCGTCGCAATCTGGACGTTCAGACGAAATAAGGAGCCGTGTCATGACGCGCACCCGTAAAATTCTTGCCTGGGTTGTGGGCCTGTTTGTCCTGCTGGTAGCCGTGCTGGTGGTGCTGATCGCCACCTTCGACTGGAACCGCCTCAAGCCGACGATTAACACCAAGGTTTCTGAAATCCTGCATCGCCCGTTTGCCATCAACGGCAATCTGGCTGTGCAATGGCAGCGTGAACCCGATGAAGGTGGCTGGCGCGCGTGGGTGCCGTGGCCGCACGTGATCGCTGAAGACCTGACGCTGGGCAATCCCGAGTGGTCGAAAACCCCACAGATGGCCAGCCTGAACAAGGTCGAGGCTCGTCTGTCGCCACTGGCCTTGCTGACACAGACCGTTGCCATTCCGCGCATTGATTTGGTTCAGCCCAGTGCTGACCTGGTGCGTTTGGCTGATGGCCGGGCTAACTGGACATTCACCTTCGATCCCAAGGACCCGGACGCCGAGCCCTCAAACTGGACGGTGGACATTGGCGCCATCAAATTCGACAAGGGCCACGTGACCCTGAATGACCAGACCCTGAAAACCCGGTTGGATGTGTTGATTGATCCACTGGGCAAGCCGATTCCGTTCAGTGAAATCGTCGGTGAGAAAGAAGCGAAAAAGACGCAGGAAAAGGGCGCTGCTCCGCAAGACTATGCCTTTGCGTTGAAGGTCAAAGGTGATTATCACGGTCAGAAACTTGATGGCACGGGCAAGATAGGTGGCCTGTTAGCGCTTCAGGATGGGAACAGGCCATTTCCGTTGCAGGCTCAAGTCAGCATTGCTGACACCAAGGTCGCTTTGGCCGGGACACTCACGGACCCGCTCAATTTGGGGGCGCTTGATCTGCGCCTGAAGTTGGCGGGCAGCAGCCTGAGCAACCTCTACCCCCTGACAGGCGTGACACTGCCCGACTCGCCGCCCTATTCCACAGATGGCCACTTGATCGCCCGGCTGCATGAGCCGGGCGGGGCAGTATTCACTTATGAAAACTTCAACGGCAAGATCGGCAACAGTGATATCCACGGCGACCTGACATACGCTGCCAGCCAGCCGCGACCCAAGTTGTCGGGCAAGCTGGTCTCCAACCAGCTATTGATGGCTGACCTTGGGCCGTTGATTGGCGTTGACAGCAAACAACAACCCAAGACTGCGGGCGGTGCGAGCAAACAGCCCGCAGGCAAGGTGCTGCCAGTGGAAGAGTTCCGTACCGAGCGCTGGCGCGACATGGACGCCGACGTGGAATTCACCGGCAAACGCATCGTGCAGAGCGCCGAGTTGCCGTTTACCGATCTCTACACGCATCTGGTGTTGAACGAGGGTGAGCTAAGCCTGGAGCCCCTGCGTTTCGGCGTGGCGGGAGGCAAGCTGGATGCTCAGATTCGCCTCAACGGGCGTAGCACGCCGCTCGTAGGCCGGGCCAAATTGACCGCGCGTAACTTCAAACTCAAACAACTGTTCCCCACCTTTGAACCTATGAAAACCAGCTTTGGTGAGCTTAATGGCGATGCGGAAATCTCGGGCCGTGGCAATTCGGTAGCCAAGTTGTTGGGCACCTCCAATGGCGGCTTGAAGATGATCGTCAACGATGGCGCCATCAGCCGAAGCTTGATGGAAATTGCCGGGCTCAACGTGGGTAACTACATCGTAGGTAAAATCTTTGGTGACGAAGACGTGAAGATCAACTGCGCGGCGGCTGATGTCGGCATCAAGAACGGCCTGGCGACCTCGCAGCTGTTCGTGTTCGACACGGAGAACGCGATCATCTACATCGACGGCACCGCCAACTTCGCCACGGAGCAACTGGACCTGAAAATCACCCCTGAGTCCAAAGGGCTTCGGTTGTTCTCACTGCGTTCGCCGTTGTATGTCCGCGGAACGTTTGGCAACCCGTCGGCAGGTGTGCAAGCCGTGCCGTTGATGCTACGGGGGGCAGGCATGGTCGCCTTGGGTGTGATTGCAGGTCCGGCTGCCGGGTTGCTGGCGTTGATCGCGCCCAGTGGCGACGAGCCCAACCAGTGCGCACCGCTGCTGCAACAGATGCAGCAAGGGAAAGTGCCTAAGACGGTGAAATAAAGGCTGCCCAACCCTGACCTTCTGCATGGAAGAGGGTTAGGGCACTTTTGGGTATACGCAAAAAAGCCCGCCCCCAGGTGCCTGTGGGCGGGCTTTGTAACACTTGAGATGGCTTACAGGTCTTGCAGAATGTCTGCCATGTCGTCGGCGTGCTCTTCCTCTTGCGCGAGGATGTCTTCAAAGATCCGGCGTGTGGTCGGGTCTTTGTCGCCGATGTACTGAATGATTTCACGGTAGCTGTCGACGGCAATACGCTCGGCAACCAAATCTTCGTAAACCATTTCCTTCAAGGTCGTACCCGCCACGTATTGGGCGTGGGCATTCTTGGACAGCAAGTCTGGGTTGAACTCGGGCTCACCGCCCAGCTGAACAATGCGCTCGGCCAGTTTGTCGGCGTGTTCCATTTCCTGATTGGCGTGCTCCAGGAACTCATCCGCCGCGACGCTGGCTTTCAGGCCGCTGGCCATGAAGTAGTGGCGCTTGTAACGCAGAACACACACCAACTCAGTGGCCAGCGACTCGTTGAGCAAGCGCAAAATTTCTTCGCGGTCTGCGCTGTAGCCTTCTGTTACGGCACCTTCTTCGACGTTCTTACGAGCGCGTTCGCGAAGGGTTTGCTTGTCTGACAACGTGATCTCGGTCATTTCAATCTCCTCACTAATCCGGTTGCCGCCTCGCTCTGCTGGCGAAGTCGGTTCATAGGGTGTGAGTTCAGCGCGCCGAGAAAGTTTTATCGGATGTTGCGCACCGGGGTGGTCCAGCGTTCCGACAGAATCACCCCGCCCAGTGTCAATGCTCCGCCCACCAGATGAAACAGGTGCAACTGCTCTTTAAGTACCACGGCGGCGATCAGGGCGGTGATCAAGGGCAGCAGGTTGAAAAACAGCGTGGTGCGGCTCGGCCCCAGGAGCGCTACGGCCTTCATCCAGGCCAAGGGTGCGATCATCGATGCCAGGACGCAGGCGTACAGCACCAGCCCGATGTTGTGCACGGTCGGGCCGACCTTCGGTGAGATCAGGTACAGCGGCAGCAGCACCACAATCGCCACCAGCACTTGCAAGTAGAGCATTTGCAGCGGCGGCAAGCGCAATTGCCACTTCTTGAGCAGGGTGCTGTAAATCGCGTAGGCGAGGGTGGCGACGAGCATCATGGCGTCACCGAGGTTCAAACCTTGATCGAGCAGGGTGCCGAGGCTGCCACTGGAAACCACCACCAGCACGCCAAAAAACGACAGCACGGCGCCCACCAACGCACCGGCGGTCAGGCGCTGGCCGAGGCTAATGATGGACAAGGTGAGCACCATCAACGGCATCAGCGACAAGATGATGCCCATGTTGGTGGCCGAGGTGCGGGCGGCCGCGTAGTACGCAAGGCTTTGATACACCGCCATGCCCAGCACGCCGAGGATAAAGATCTTGCCCAGGTTGGGGCGGATGATTGACCAGTTGGCCAGAACGGGTTTGATCATGAACGGAGTAAACAACAGGCCGGCCAATAGCCAGCGATAAAAACCGATCTCCGAGGGGAAGATCGCGCCCACGGCAAGTTTGTTGATCACGGTATTGCCGGCCCAGATAAAAATGGCCAGAAGCGGGTAAGCGTATTGCATCAGGAACAACCACAGGATTAATGAGCGGCGATTATCCGCTTGTCTGTTCGCAGGCCTATACTTCGATCCGGCCAACCTCTTCGTGAATCCAGACAGCATGCGCAAGAACCTGATCAGCGTTCCCGAGTTCGATGAATTACCGGCTCCGGTCTACTTTCGCTATGCCGAAATCGACGCGCACAGCCACGCGTGCCCTCACCGGCATGCTTGGGGTTCGCTGGATTATGTAGCCCATGGCGTCATGCGCTTTGAGGTTGAGGGGCAGCGTTTCATGTCGCCGCCGCAGTACGCGTTATGGATCCCGCCCAATACTGAGCACAGTGCCTACAATGCCCAGGCGATTGTTTACCGCTCGGTGTATCTGGATGCGGCGCATTGCCAGCACCTGCCGACTCAGCCTGTCACGCTGGCGATCAGCGACATCCTTAAAGCCATCCTCAGCGATTTTGCCCGCCGCGATGTCAACATTCCCGAAGGCGAGGCCGATCAGCGCCTTGCGCACGTGCTGGTGGATCAACTGCGCCAGGCGGCGGTGCATCAATGCTTTTTGCCTTACGCCAATCACCCCGGCTTGCAAGGGGTGCTTACAGCGCTGCAGCAACAACCGGGTGATAACCGCCCGTTGGGGCAGTGGGCCGCGCAGGTGCATGTCAGTGAGCGCACGCTGGCGCGGCTGTTTGTGCGCGAGTTGGGCATGAACTTTGGAGAGTGGCGCCAACGCCTGCGTTTTTTGGCGGCAATTGAAGCGCTGGAGTCGTCTGCGCGTAGTGTGCAAGACATTGGTTTCGACATGGGTTACAGCACCGCGTCGGCGTTTATTGCGATGTTTCAGCGTCTGGCTTGCTGTACGCCCGAGCAGTATCGGCGCAAGGCGCGGCATGTTTAGGCGCGCATGAGGAAGCTGTAACAGAGTTTGTCTACACTGCGATGAAGTCCGCCGCGTCCGCTGCGGCCACAAGGAGAAAACTCCATGAAGATGCTGCGTGTTCCTTTGCTGATGGTGGGTATGTTGCTGTGTTCCCAAGGCTTTGCGGCCACGGCCCAACAAAACAAAATGACCGCGTGCAACGCCGAGGCCAGTGCCAAAACCCTCAAAGGCGATGCGCGTAAAGCCTTCATGAGCAGTTGCCTCAAAGCCAAGCCGGCCGCTGCCATGACCCAGCAGGAAAAAATGAAAACCTGCAATGCCACGGCAACCACCCAAGCCCTCAAAGGCGATGCGCGTAAAGCGTTCATGAGCGATTGCCTGAAGAAAAAGTAACCCGTAACCGGCCTGTGGTGGCTGCGGGAGGCTGCGAAGCGTTGCCGCGCCAGGCGTCAGCAAACCCTTCGCGGCTTCCCGCAGCGCCAAACAGAGAGCCTGACGCCACCCTCCTTGAGTCACATTCTGTAGTGATCCCGGTCGAAGGCTGGCAGACTGCCTGTCCTTTCACCCTGCTTGTTTTGAGGCTGTATGCCATCGTTTTCTCAGCGTCACATCGTGCTGGCCAGCTACATCATTATTGCGGGCGGCTTGTTGCTGGTATTTCCTTTGCGGCTGTTGCCCAGCCTGCTGGCGGGTTTGCTGGTGTACGAGCTGGTAAACATGCTCACCCCGCAACTGCAACGCCTGATCGCCGGGCGCCGTGCGCGCTGGCTGGCGGTGATGCTGCTGGGCACATTAGTGGTCAGCGTGCTGGCGCTGATTTTTGCCGGGGCCATCAGCTTTTTGCTGCATGAGGCCGAAAATCCTGGTGCCTCTTTGAATAAGTTCATGGCCGTGGTCGACAAGGCCCGCGGCCAGTTACCGCCATTTTTAGACAGCTACTTGCCCGCCAGTGCGGCGGAGTTCCGCGTCGCCATCGGGGCATGGATGAACAAGCACCTGAGCGACCTGCAACTGGTCGGCAAAGACGCGGCGCACATGTTCGTGACGTTGCTGATCGGTATGGTGCTGGGCGCCATCATTGCCTTGCAGCGCATCCCTGACGTGAGCCGCCGCAAGCCCTTGTCCGCCGCACTGTTCGAGCGCCTGCACCTGCTGGTTCAAGCGTTTCGCAACATTGTCTTCGCGCAGATCAAAATCGCACTGCTCAATACCGCGTTTACCGGGGTCTTCCTGGCCGTGGTGCTGCCGTTGTTTGGCGTTCACTTGCCGTTGACCAAAACCCTGATCGTGTTGACCTTCCTGCTGGGTCTGTTGCCGGTGATTGGCAACCTGATCTCCAACACACTGATCACCATTGTGGGTTTGTCGCTGTCGATTTGGGTGGCGGTGGGGGCGTTGGCGTACCTGATCGTTATCCACAAGCTGGAATACTTTTTGAACGCCAAGATTGTGGGCGGGCAGATCAGTGCCAAGTCGTGGGAGTTGCTGCTGGCGATGCTGGTATTCGAGGCCGCGTTCGGCCTGCCGGGTGTGGTGGCAGGGCCGATTTATTACGCGTATTTGAAGAGTGAGTTGAAGCAGGTGGAGTTGGTCTAACTGCTTGCCTTCACGCCTGACCCTCTCCTTCTAGAGAGGGCCAGTGTGAGGGACTTTTAGCCGTAACGCTTTTTGGCCTCAATCGCCAGACCGCTGCCGATGCTGCCGAAGATGTTGCCTTCGACATGACGTGCATTGGGCAGCATGGCCGAAACGCTCTGGCGCAATGCCGGAATACCGCTCGAACCGCCCGTGAAGAACACAGTGTCCACCTGCTCTACACCTACCCCGGCATTGCCCAACAGTTGGGTCACGCTGTTGCGGATGCGTTCGAGCTGGTTGTCGATCGAGGCTTCGAACATCGCACGGCTCAGGTCAACATTGAGTCCTGCTTCGATACGGTCCAGCGGCACGTGGCGGCTGTCGTTGCGGGTCAGTTCGATTTTGGTTTCTTCGATTTCCATGGCCAGCCAGTGTCCGGCGCGCTGTTCGATCAACTTGAACAGGCGGTCGATGCCGCCGGTGTCTTCGATGTCATAACGCATGCTGCCCAAGGCCAGTTGGGATTTCTGCGAGTACACCGAGTTGATGGTGTGCCAGGTCGCCAGGTTCATGTGGTGGCTGGTTGGCATGTACGCACCGCTTTTCATGCGGCTGCCGTAGCCGAACAACGGCATTACGCCGTGCAGACTCAGCTGTTTGTCGAAGTCGGTGCCGCCCACGTGCACACCGCCGGTGGCCAGAATGTCGTCCTGGCGGTTGTCCATGCCGCGCCGCTCTGGCGACAGGCGCACCAGCGAGAAGTCGGACGTACCACCGCCGATGTCGACAATCAGCACCAACTCTTCACGTTCGATGGTCGACTCGTAGTCGAAGGCCGCGGCGATGGGTTCGTACTGGAACGACACTTCCTTGAAGCCAATGGCACGGGCCACGTCGGTGAGGGTGTTTTCGGCTTCCTGGTCAGCCAGCGGATCGTCATCGACGAAGTACACCGGGCGGCCCAGGACCACTTCCTCAAATTCACGACCGGCGGTCGCTTCGGCGCGTTTTTTCAGCTGGCCGATAAACAGCCCCAACAAGTCCTTGAAGGGCATGGCGGTGCCCAGAACACTGGTGTCGTGCTTGATCAGCTTGGAGCCCAGCAGGCTTTTGAGCGAGCGCATCAGGCGGCCTTCGTAGCCTTCCAGGTACTCATGCAGCGCCAGACGGCCATACACCGGGCGGCGCTCTTCAATATTGAAGAACACCACCGAGGGCAGGGTGATCTTGTCGTCCTCCAGCGCAATGAGGGTTTCCACGCCTGGGCGCAGCCAGCCGACGGTGGAGTTTGACGTGCCGAAGTCGATGCCGCAGGCACGGGCCGGAGAGGCGTTTTTCATGTCTGTCGTGTTCCGGTTAAAAAACGGCCGCGCAGTGTATGTCAGACGCTCTCAGAATCGAAGTGTGCTTATTCGTTAATTCGCAGGTTTTAATGCCCTTGAAAGACTATCCTTCACCCCCAAACTTCCAGACATTGGCTTGGTGGTTGTAAGGCAACTCAGTGAAGCCCGTAGGCTGCCGATAAACTTTTTGCAGCGCCGTAGCGTCGGAAGATTGAGATCGGTCAATCGACAGACTGGCCAACCCAAGCATTGTGGGTGGTCTGAGTGGCGCGATATTGATAACGGATGGTGATCCTTACATGGACTTCAAAGACTATTACAAGATTCTGGGTGTAGACCCCACAGCCGACGATAAGACGATCAAGACCGCTTATCGCAAGCTGGCGCGCAAATATCACCCGGATGTCAGCAAAGAGAAGGACGCCGAGAGTAAATTCAAGGACGTCAACGAGGCGTATGAAGCCCTCAAAAGCGCCGACAAACGTGCCGAGTACGATGAGATTCGCAAGTACGGTCAGCACGGCCAACCTTTCCAGGGCCCTCCTGGCTGGCAAGGCCGTTCC
Source organism: Pseudomonas sp. WS 5071 (assembly GCF_012985765.1). Taxonomy (NCBI): domain Bacteria; kingdom Pseudomonadati; phylum Pseudomonadota; class Gammaproteobacteria; order Pseudomonadales; family Pseudomonadaceae; genus Pseudomonas; species Pseudomonas sp. WS 5071. The sequence continues at coordinate 146,227 of NZ_JAAQWY010000001.1, forward strand.
AGCGGCGGTTTCGAGGATGCTGGCGATTTTTCGGACTTTTTCAGCTCGATCTTCGGTTCGCGCGGTAATGGCTTTGGTGGTCAATCAAGCCGCAGCGCAGGGCGTCGCGGTCAGGATGTTGAAATGGAATTGCCGATCTTTCTGGAAGAAACCCTGTCAGGCGAGTCCAAGCAGATCAGCTTTCAGGTGGGCGGCAACAGCAAGACCCTGAACGTGAAGATCCCGGCTGGCGTCACCGACGGTGAGCGGATTCGCCTCAAAGGTCAGGGTGGCCCGGGCATGGGCGGCGGGGCCAATGGTGATCTATACCTGATCATTCGGTTTGCACCGCATCCGAAGTTCGACGTCGAAGGCCACGACCTGGTGATCACTGTGCCTCTGGCACCGTGGGAAGCTGCGCTGGGCACCAAGGTCGCCGTACCGACGCTGACCAGCAAGATCAACCTGACCATTCGTCCGGACAGCCAGAGCGGCCAGCGTTTGCGCATCAAAGGCCATGGTTTGATGGACAAGAAAGGTCAGCGCGGCGATTTGTATGCCCAGTTGAAAGTGGTCATGCCCAAACACACTGACGAAGCGAGCAAAACCTTGTGGCAAGAGCTGGCTGACAAAGCCGCCTTTGATCCGAGAGCCCAATGGAGTAATTGATCATGAGCAGCACCCTGATCGTTCAGCTGGACATGGAAAGGTTCTGCGAAGAGGCCAATTTACCGGCCACTTACGTGATAGAGATCGTCGAACACGGAATTATCGAACCTCAGGGCCACGCACCGGAGGCGTGGCGTTTTGAAGACTATGAACTGGTCATCGCAAAGCGTGCAGCCAAGCTGCACCGGGACCTTGAACTGGAATGGGAAGGTGTTGCGCTGGCGTTGGACCTGCTCGACGAAGTGCAGCACCTGCGGTCCGAAAACCGCCGTTTGAAGCAGCAATTGGGGCGGTTTGTGGGCAGTAATCCCAACGTGTGACCGGTCTGTGGGCGCACCCTTGGCAACGAGCTAATTGCGGGTGTGGCTGCAGCATTGCCGGGCCATCGGCGGCGCAGTTGTTCCTCGACGGCGACGACACGGGGTCGATGCCCCGGCGTGTCGTCGCTGCCGAACAGTGCGGTGTCTCAAGCTTTTTTGGGCAGCATCACGGTAAACGTTGTGCCTTCAGCGAGGGTCGATGTGACCTCGATGGTGCCACTGTGGGCGCTGACCGCCTCTTTGACGATATACAGGCCCAGACCCAGACTGGTCGAGGTGCCCGGTACGCTCAGGTCTTCACTCGGGCTGCGCACCAGCGGGTCAAACAAGGTCGCCAGTGAACTTTCATCAATGGGCGTACCGCGGTTGTGGACCGAGAGCAGAACCTGCTCTGCACCGCCAGTCAGAGTCACCGTCACCACGCGGCTTTTGCTGCCATGTTGCAGCGCATTGCCAATCAAGTTTTGCAGCAACTGATTAATCAGACCGCGATCCCACTCACCCTCTACCGGCCCGTCAATCGTCAATACGGGCTCGCAGTCCGGTTGACCGGCACAGGCTTCGGCCAGGGCCGCGTGGCAGGCCTCGCCCAGATCCAGCTTCACCGGTTCAATCGGGAGCTGGCTGCCCAGACGGCTGCGTACAAATGCCAGTAGATCACTGACCATTGAGCCCATGTGGCGTGCACCGTTTTTGATGGCGCTCACATAGTTCAAGGCGTCGGCGTCGAGCTTGGCTTTGCGCTCCAGCATCTCGGTGGACATGCTCACTGCTTGCAGCGGGGCGCGCAGGTCGTGGCCCAGAATGGCCAGAAAGATATCCCGCGAGCGATTGACCTGGTCCGCATACGCGGCCGTGGATTCGGCCAGCGCTTCATCAATGGCTTCGTTGAAGCGGATCATGTCTTGAAAGTGCTCATGTTCCGGGGCTTGCAGGCTATCGACCCACAACCGGATGACGCACGCGCGCAAGTGCCGGAACTCGGACGTCATTTGCACCAGATCGAAACCGACGGTATGACGCAACTCGCCATGGCTGGCGGCTGCCTCGTCCAGGCTCGGGGTTTTATCCGGGCCTTCGCCTTCGGCCTTGGCTTGTTGCTCACTGGCTGTTTGCGCAGTGGTCATGTCACGCGAGGCTGCCAACAGAATGGCTTTGGCGTGGTCGCGCAAGGCCACGCTGTCCATGTTCTCGGCCGCAGGTGTGATGGTTTCGGCAAAGCGCTCCCACTCATCGACGATACGATTGGCGTTTTGCACGATGAATTCGGAAAGGCGCATGCCCAAACACCTTGCTGCAAGAGCGGTAGTCAAAAAAGGTGACGCATATTAGCGCCTAATAGCGCGCTTCAGTACTACCGCTGGCTTGTTTCGTCACGTGAAGGGCAAAGCTTGTGCAGGGCAGTGCCTTTCACGGCCGGGGTGCAGGTTCAAAACAGGAAGTAACGCTGCGCCATCGGTAACACGTCGGCCGGCTCACACCACAGCAACACGCCGTCCGCCTTGACCTGATAAGTCTGCGGGTCGACTTCAATGTCGGGCAGGTAACCGTTGTGGATCAGGTCGGTCTTTTGCACATCGCGACAGCCTTTGACCACGGCAATCTGTTTCTTCAGGCCCAAGGTTTCAGGCACGCCGGCTTCGGCTGCGGCCTGGCTGATAAAGGTCAGGCACGTGGCGTGACGCGAGCCGCCGTAGCTGGCGAACATCGGTCGGTAGTGAACCGGCTGTGGCGTCGGTATTGAGGCGTTGGCGTCACCCATCAGGCTCGACGCAATCGCGCCGCCTTTGAGAATCAATGTCGGTTTGACCCCGAAAAACGCCGGGCGCCACAGCACCAGGTCGGCCCACTTACCCACCTCGACCGAGCCTACTTCATGGCTGATGCCGTGGGTAATAGCGGGGTTGATGGTGTATTTGGCGATGTAGCGTTTGGCACGAAAGTTGTCGTTACCAATCGCGTCTTCCGGCAACGGGCCGCGTTGTTTCTTCATCTTGTCGGCGGTCTGCCAGGTGCGGGTGATGACTTCTCCCACGCGCCCCATGGCTTGGCTGTCGGAGCTGATCATCGAAAATGCGCCGAGGTCATGCAGGATGTCTTCGGCGGCAATGGTTTCGCGGCGGATACGGCTTTCTGCGAAGGCCACGTCTTCAGCGATGCTCGGGTCGAGGTGATGGCAGACCATCAGCATGTCGAGGTGTTCGTCGATGGTGTTGCGGGTGAAGGGGCGGGTCGGGTTGGTGGAACTGGGCAGTACATTGGTCAGGCCGCAGGCCTTGATGATGTCGGGTGCATGGCCGCCGCCCGCGCCTTCGGTGTGATAGGTGTGAATGGTGCGGCCTTTGAAGGCGGCGAGGGTGGTTTCCACAAAGCCGGATTCGTTCAAGGTGTCGCTGTGAATCGCCACCTGCACGTCGTACTGGTCGGCAACGGTCAGGCAGTTGTCGATGGACGCGGGGGTGGTGCCCCAGTCTTCATGCAGCTTGAGGCCGATGGCGCCAGCTTCGACTTGTTCGATCAACGGTTGCGGCAAGCTCGCGTTGCCCTTGCCGGTAAATCCCATGTTCATCGGGAACGCGTCTGCCGCTTGCAGCATGCGCGCCATGTGCCACGGGCCAGGGGTGCAGGTGGTGGCGTTGCTGCCGGTGGCCGGGCCGGTGCCGCCGCCGATCATGGTGGTTACGCCGCTGTTGAGCGCTTCTTCGATCTGCTGCGGGCAGATGAAATGAATGTGGGTGTCGATGCCGCCAGCCGTGAGGATCATGCCTTCACCGGCAATTACTTCGGTGCTGGCGCCAATGGCGATGGTGACATTGGGCTGCACGTCCGGGTTGCCCGCTTTGCCGATGGCGTGAATGCGGCCGTTCTTCAGGCCCACGTCGGCTTTGACGATGCCCCAGTGGTCGATGATCAGCGCGTTGGTGATTAACGTGTCCACCACCTCGGCCGCCAGCAATTGGCTTTGGCCCATGCCGTCTCGGATCACTTTGCCGCCGCCGAACTTCACTTCTTCCCCGTAGGTGGTGAAATCCTGCTCGACCTCAATCCACAGCTCCGTGTCAGCCAGACGAACCTTGTCACCTACAGTCGGGCCGAACATATCGGCATAGGCGTGGCGGGATATTTTCATGATGCGTTCCTGAGCGTTAAGTCAAACCCGGTTGCTGCCGAGGGCGGCGAGCGGGCGTTTACATGCCAATGCCACTGTCAGTCCAGATCGCCCATGACCCGCCCGGCAAAGCCGAATACCCGGCGCAGACCGGCCAGTTCAACCAGCTCAACGTCGCGGCTCTGGCCCGGTTCAAAACGCACGGCGGTGCCAGCCGGAATGTTCAGGCGCATGCCCCGGCTTTCGCCGCGCTCGAACATCAGCGCATCGTTGGTTTCAAAGAAGTGGTAGTGCGAACCGACTTGAATCGGCCGATCGCCACGGTTGGACACTTTCAGGGTGTGCGTGCGTCGGCCGGCGTTTAGCTCGATATCCCCTGACTCGATGCGGTATTCGCCTGGAATCATTGCGGTTCACTCAAGGTTTTGAAGTAGATGGCGGTCGGGCTGTAATGGCCGTCGGGGCTGCGGCAGTAGTTGGGTAGCTCGCCGACGCGGGTGTAGCCCAATGCGCTGTAGAAATTTTCAGCGGGCGAACCGGCCTCGGTGTCGAGGTGCAACAAACCGCGTTTTTGCTGACGCGCGCCGTTTTCCAGCGCTTGAATCAATACCTGGCCCAGCCCCCGGCGGCGTGCTTCGTTGAGTACCAGCAGCTTTTGCACTTCGGCGCGGTTGAGGCCATTGGCTTTCTGGCACAGGGCCAGCTGCACGCTGGCCAGCACCCGTTGATCTTCGACCAGCACCCAGAGCAACAGGCTGCCTTGTTCCAGTTGGCTCAGCACCTCGCAGAAGTAAGCGCTGGCCTGCGGCACGTCCAGATCGTCCATAAAGCCGACCGAAGCGCCGTGGTGCACGGCATCGACCAGCAGGGCTATCAGCCCTTCCCGGTAGTTATTGAAGGTTTGCGGGGTGACCTGTAACACCTGCTCGTGGCTCATTGAGCGTGCTCCTGCGGGGGAAGGGCGCCGGGGTTGATCATCAGTTGCATGAAGGTCAGGTCAAGCCAGCGGCCGAATTTGATCCCCACTTGCGGCATGCGGCCGCAGGTCACGAAACCGAGTTGTTTGTGCACATGAATCGACGCGGCATTGGCGCTTTCAATGGCGGCGACCATCACGTGTTTGCCGCCACTGCGGGCACGCTCGATCAGCGCCGTGAGCAGTTGCGGGCCCAGGCGTTTGCCGCGCTGATCGGGGTGTACGTAGAGCGAGTGCTCGACCGTGTGGCGAAACCCTTCAAACGGGCGCCAGTCGCCAAACGAGGCGTAGCCCAAAGGCACGTTGGCGTCGTCCACAATCACCAAGATGGGGTAGCCCTGTTTTTGCCGGGCTTCAAACCATTGCTCGCGGTTGTGCAGGTCGACGGTCTGTTCGTTCCAGATAGCCAGGGTGTTGAGCACGGCATCGTTGTAGATCTCGCGTATCGCCGGCAGGTCGGCCGGGATTGCTTCGCGAATGACGTAAGACATGGCTCGGCCTCAGGCGATGGGTTGATGGACGGTGACCAGTTTGGTGCCGTCCGGGAACGTGGCCTCCACCTGGATGTCAGGGATCATTTCCGGGATGCCCTCCATCACTTGCTCGCGCGTCAGCAGGGTGGTGCCTTCATGCATGAGCTGGGCGACTGTTTTGCCGTCGCGCGCGCCCTCAAGCAAGGCGGCCGAAATGTAGGCAATGGTTTCCGGGTAATTGAGTTTCACGCCGCGCGCCAACCTTCGTTCAGCCAGCAGGCCTGCGGTGAAGATCATCATCTTGTCTTTTTCGCGTGGGGTCAGGTCCATGTAAGGGTCCGTATTCGGCAGTTAAAAAGTAGCGATCCTTATGCCCCGTTCCCATAGGAAGAGCGCTGGGGCAAGGGCACTTCAGGTACTCCATATTCGTGGTGTAACCGCTTCACGGCCCAGCAGGGCCGGGCGCAGCAGTCGCCACAGATCAATCAGCCAGCTGCGCGCCTGTAACGCTTCGCCCGCCAGGCAGCGGGCCACCAGCAAGCCCGGCAGTTGGGTCAGATCGCCGCGTACCGGGTGAGGCAGCGAGCGACAGGCTTCAAGCCGTTCAGGGCTGACCTCTCCGGTCACCAGCAGCGTCGCAAACACTGGGTTGCCGTCCAGCCCGATGGGCGAGTCCAGCAGGCCGTCGCCGCCTACAATGCGCTGGCGCTCATGCCAGAGCAACTGGCCATCACGGCGGATATCCAGATGCGATTGAAAGTACCCGTGCTCGAAACGTTCCCCGCTGGCCTGCCTGCCCAACGCAATCATGTCCCAGTAAAACAGGCGTGCATTGCCTTCAAGTTCGATGCGGGTGCTCAGTTCGGCCTGCGCCGCGCTGAAGACGATGGTTTCTTGGGGCAACCATTCCAGCGTGGCCCCCGCCGCGACCTTTAATTCAACACGTTGATAGGCCGGGCCTGCGGCGCGGTACCACTTTGCTGCGCCGGGGCTGGTGAGCTGGGCCCAGGCGTCAGGGCCGACGCTGGCGCGAATATCGAGCTGATCGCCACCGGCAATCCCGCCGGGCGGGTGCACGATGATGTGTTGGCACACCTGTGGCCCTTCGGCGTACAGGTGTTTTTGCACGCGCAAGGGGCCGAGGTGACGGCGCAGGGTCGGGCGTGTGCTGTCGCCAAAACGCCCATAGCCCAGCTCCAGCTCGGCAAGCCAGTTGGGGGTAAACAGGGCAGTGTTGGCGGGTAAATTCATAGGGGCTCAGCTTGGCAATAAAGGGTTACAGATTAAATCGTCACGAGGCCACGTACACCGTCTGTTTGCATATTTTCACCCCGGCCTTGCTGAATGATTTCGCCCCGTGACATCACCAGATACTGATCGGCCAGCTCCTCGGCAAAGTCGTAAAACTGTTCCACCAGCAAAATCGCCATGTCCCCACGTGCGGCCAATTGCTTGATCACGGTGCCGATTTCCTTGATGACCGAGGGCTGGATGCCTTCGGTGGGTTCGTCGAGGATCAACAGCCGCGGGCGGCTGGCCAATGCACGGCCAATCGCCAGCTGTTGTTGCTGCCCCCCGGACAAATCGCCGCCGCGCCGATGCTTCATGTGCAGCAGCACCGGAAACAGTTCGTAGATAAACGCCGGTACGGCTTTGGCTTCGGCACCGGGGAAGCGGGACAGGCCCATCAACAGGTTTTCTTCCACCGTCAGACGCCCGAAGATTTCCCGGCCCTGCGGCACATAAGCGATGCCGGCATGAACCCTTTGGTGAGGTTTGAGCGAGGTGATGAGCCGGTCTTCCCACCGCACGTCACCCTCTTTGACGGGCAGCAAACCCATCAGGCACTTAAGCAAGGTGGTTTTGCCGACGCCGTTACGGCCCAGCAGGCACGTGACTTCGCCCACCCTGGCCTCAAACGACAAGCCGCGCAGGATGTGGCTGCCGCCGTAGAACTGATGCAGTTTTTCAACCTTCAACATGTTTGATCCCCTTTTGACGACGCCGATCTGTGCCTGCTCTCTCAACGGCCCAGATACACCTCGATCACGCGTTCATCGGCTTGCACGTGCTCCAGCGAACCCTCGGCCAGCACACTGCCCTGATGCAACACGGTGACGTGGTCGGCAATCGAACCCACAAAGCCCATGTCGTGCTCCACGACCATCAGTGAGTGCTTGCCCGCCAGGCTTTTGAACAGCTCGGCGGTGAACTCGGTTTCGGCGTCGGTCATGCCCGCCACGGGCTCATCCAGCAGCAATAACTGCGGGTCTTGCACCAGCAACATGCCGATTTCCAGAAACTGTTTTTGCCCGTGGGACAACAGCCCCGCCGGGCGATGCGGCGCGTTGGCGAGACGGATGGTTTGCAGCACCTCGTCGATGCGGTCTTTTTGTTCGCCGGTCAGTGTGGCGCGCAAGCTGGCCCACACCGACTTGTCGGTTTTTTGCGCCAGCTCCAGGTTTTCGAACACGCTCAGCGCTTCGAACACCGTGGGTTTTTGAAACTTGCGGCCAATCCCCGACTGGGCAATCTGCACTTCGCTCATCTGCCGCAGGTCGAGGGTTTCACCAAACCAGGCCTGACCTTCAGTGGGGCGGGTCTTGCCGGTGATAACGTCCATCATCGTGGTCTTGCCTGCGCCGTTAGGCCCGATGATGCAGCGCAACTCGCCGACCCCGATGTACAGGTTGAGGTTGTTCAGTGCCTTGAAGCCATCAAAGCTGACGCTGATGCCCTCAAGGGTCAGGATCGTGCCGTGGCGGGTGTCGAGCCCCTTGCCAGCGGTCTGCCCCAGACCAATGGCATCGCGGCTGCTGCCTTGATCCTTGTTGGGGTCGAGCATGGGTTCGAGCAAGACATTCCTCATTGATCACCCCTTTTCTTCAATAGCCCGATGACACCCTTGGGCAGGTACAGCGTGACGACGATAAACAGCGCACCGAGGAAGAACAGCCAGTATTCGGGGAAGGCCACGGTGAACCAGCTCTTCATGCCGTTGACCACGCCTGCGCCCAGTAACGGGCCAATCAGCGTGCCGCGCCCGCCCAATGCCACCCACACAGCGGCTTCGATGGAGTTGGTGGGCGACATCTCGCCGGGGTTGATGATCCCCACTTGCGGCACATACAGCGCACCCGCCAGACCACACAGCACCGCGCTCAAGACCCACACGAACAGCTTGAAACCACGCGGGTCGTAGCCGCAGAACATCAGGCGATTTTCGGCGTCTCGCACGGCGGTCAGCACGCGTCCGAATTTGCTGCGCGCCAGGCGCCAGCCCAGCAACAGGCTGCTGACCAACAGCAGCACTGTGGCGAAAAACAGCGTCGCGCGGGTGCCGGGTTCGGTGATGCCGAAGCCCAAAATGGAGCGGAAGTGGGTGAAGCCGTTGTTGCCGCCAAAACCGGTTTCGTTGCGGAAAAACAGCAGCATCGCGGCGAACGTCAGGGCTTGGGTCATGATCGAAAAGTACACGCCCTTGATGCGCGAGCGGAACGCGAAGAACCCGAACACCAGCGCTACTAAACCCGGCGCCAGTACCACCAGGCACATTGCCCAGGCGAAGTGCTCGGTGCCCACCCAATACCACGGCAATTCGGTCCACGACAGGAAAGTCATGAAGGCAGGCAGTTCATCGCCCGCCGCCTGACGCATCAAGTACATGCCCATTGCGTAGCCGCCGAGGGCGAAAAACAGTCCGTGGCCCAATGACAGCAGGCCGGCGTACCCCCACACCAGATCCAGTGCCAGGGCGACGATGGCGTAACAGAGGATTTTCCCCACCAGCGTCAAGGTATACGCCGATACCTGAAACGGGCTGTCGGCAGGCAACAGCGACAGCACCGGCATGGCCAGCAGGATGACTAGAACAACAGCGCCGATCACTGCCGTTGCGGTCGGGCCGGCTTTTTGTGTCGCGGTCATTAGCAATGGCTGATTCATCAGTCGATCACCCGTCCTTTCAGCGCGAAAAGGCCTTGCGGGCGTTTCTGAATGAACAGAATGATCAGCCCCAGGATAAGGATTTTGCCGAGTACGGCGCCGATCTGCGGCTCGAGAATCTTGTTCGCGATGCCCAGTCCCAGCGCCGCGTACACCGTGCCCGCCAATTGGCCGACACCGCCCAGCACCACCACCAGAAAGGAATCAATGATGTAGCCCTGGCCCAGGTCGGGGCCTACGTTGCCGACTTGGCTCAAGGCCACGCCGCCCAGTCCGGCAATCCCCGAACCAAGGCCGAAGGCGAGCATGTCCACGCGCCCGGTGGGCACGCCGCAGCAAGCGGCCATGTTGCGGTTTTGGGTGACGGCACGCACGTTGAGCCCCAGACGGGTTTTGTTCAGCAACAACCAGGTAAGGAACACCACGGCCAGTGCGAAGCAGATGATCACCAGCCGGTTGAACGGCAACACCAGATTGGGCAGCACTTGAACCCCGCCCGAAAGCCATGCGGGGTTGGCCACTTCGACGTTCTGCGCACCGAATAGCAGGCGCACCAGTTGAATCAGGATCAGGCTGATGCCCCAAGTCGCGAGCAGGGTTTCCAGCGGGCGCCCGTAGAGGTGACGAATGATCGTGCGTTCCAGCACCATGCCCACCCCGGCGGTGACGAAGAACGCCACCGGCAGTGCCAGCAGCGGATAGAACTCAATGGCGCCGGGTGCGAAACGCTGGAACAGCAACTGCACGCCATACGTGGAATAAGCGCCGAGCATCAGCATTTCGCCGTGGGCCATGTTGATGACCCCCAGCAGGCCAAATGTGATCGCCAGCCCGAGGGCCGCCAGTAGCAGAATCGAGCCCAGTGACAAGCCGCTGAACGCCTGGCCCAGCAGGTCGCCAATCAGCAGCTTGCGTGTGACTTGCGCCAGGCTGGTTTCGGCCGCAGTGCGCACGCCGTGATCGGTTTCAACGTCCGGTTGCAGCAGGGTTTCAAGTCGCGTGCGGGCCAGCGGCTCGCCGGTTTCACCCAGCAGACGCACCGCTGCCAGACGCACGGCGGGGTCGGCGTCCACCAGTTGCAGATTGGCCAATGCGAGGCTCAAGGCCGCGCGCACATCGTCATCGGTTTCGAGGGTCAGGCGACGATTGAGCAGTGCCAGCTGGGCGGGTTTCGCGGTTTTCTGCACCTGTCGCGCGGCATTCAGGCGCTGTTGGGGATCAGCCGCCAGCAGTTGATGGCTGGCCACTGCGTTGTCGATCAAGGCGCGCAGACGGTTGTTCAAACGTACGGTCTTGGGCTGGCCATCGACGGTGACCTGCCCACTTTGCAGTTCGCTGAGCAGTGCGATGCGGGCCGGGTCGGGTTGGGCCGCCCAGCCTTCAAGCAACTTGACCTGCATGGGCAGATTGGCGCCAGCAAACTCACTGGCGTCATCGGCATACGCGCCTGCGGGCAATAGCAGCAGGCAGGCGACGATAAAACGGTAAAAGACGGTGGGCATAGTGAGTGTCCCTGTAAGCGCGGCTCCCTCTCCCAGCGGGAGTGGATCGGGGAGAGGGGCTTTATTGTGGTTAGTTACCTTTCACCGCGTGATCCGGCTTTTTATCGTTGCCCGGGATATAAGGGCTCCAGGGTTGGGCACGGATCGGGCCGTCGGTCTGCCAGACCACGCTGAACTGACCGTCGGGCTGGATTTCGCCAATCATCACGGGCTTGTGCAGGTGGTGGTTGGTCTTGTCCATGGTCAGTGTGTAACCCGACGGTGCCGCGAAGGTTTGTCCGGCCAGCGCCTCGCGCACCTTGTCCACGTCGGTCGATTTGGCCTGTTCCGCGGCTTGCGCCCACATGTGGATGCCGACGTAGGTGGCTTCCATCGGGTCGTTGGTCACGGCTTTGTCGGCGCCCGGCAGGTTGTGTTGCTTGGCATAGGCCTTCCAGTCAGCGACGAATTTCTGGTTGACCGGGTTCTCCACCGACTGGAAGTAGTTCCACGCGGCCAGGTTGCCCACCAGCGGCTTGGTGTCGATGCCACGCAGCTCTTCTTCGCCCACCGAGAAGGCAATCACCGGCACGTCGGTGGCCTTGATGCCCTGGTTGGCCAGCTCTTTATAGAACGGCACATTGGAGTCGCCGTTGACGGTGGAGATCACTGCGGTCTTGCCGCCGGCCGAGAATTTTTTGATGTTGGACACGATGGTCTGGTAATCGCTGTGGCCGAACGGGGTGTAAACCTCTTCGATGTCTTTGTCGGCCACGCCTTTTGAGTGCAGGAACGCGCGCAGGATTTTGTTGGTGGTGCGCGGGTACACGTAGTCGGTGCCCAGCAACACGAACCGTTGGGCGCTGCCGCCGTCTTCGCTCATCAGGTATTCAACGGCCGGGATGGCCTGCTGGTTGGGCGCGGCGCCGGTGTAGAACACGTTGGGTGACATTTCTTCACCTTCGTATTGCACCGGGTAGAACAGCAAACCGTTGAGTTCTTCAAACACCGGCAACACCGACTTGCGCGACACTGACGTCCAGCAGCCGAACACCACGGCGACCTTGTCCTGGGTCAGCAGCTGGCGACCTTTTTCAGCAAACAGGGGCCAGTTGGAGGCGGGGTCGACCACTACCGCTTCGAGCATTTTGCCGTTCACCCCGCCTTTGGCGTTGATCTCGTCAATGGTCATCAGCGCCATGTCTTTGAGCGAGGTCTCGGAGATCGCCATGGTGCCGGACAGCGAATGAAGAATGCCGACCTTGATGGTCTCGGCTGCGTGGACCGTCCAGCTCATGCCCATGGCTGCGATTGAGGCGGTAAGGGTGAAAGCTTTGATCAAGCTGCGACGCTTCATGGTGCGATCTCCAGAGTTCTGATGGTTGGCGAGCCAATACCTGCACTGCCAAGGGCTGTAGCAAGGGCTGTGCCGGATTGCTAAAGCCCTCTGAATAAGGGGGTTGCACACAAAGTGAGCCTTTTTTCGCACCACGACAGCGCCTGCAACCAACCCGCGTGCACGCCGATGCGCCGCCATGGTGCTTTGCCCGATGAAGGCGCGCAGGCAGTGAACCGCTGCCTGAAACAGAGCGTTTTGCAGGGACGCGCCATTTAAGTAATTAAATATGACCTGCGCACAGGGCCGCTCTTGATGATGGGAAGGCGCAACGGCGTTGCGCTCAACCATCTGATTCAAGGAGTGTGAAAGTGAGCCAGTTTTTTCACGAGCGCGTGGAGCGCGGTACAGCGGCCAAGACTGTGCCGCTGCCTGCGTTAAGCCCGCCGTTTGCTTACCCCGATGACGCGGCCCGATATGCCCACGAAATGATTGGTGACCGGCGTGAGGTGGAGTACGGCGGAGTCATCTTGCAGCGTCAGGACGGGTTGTTTCTGGCGACCTTGCCGGTTCAGGGCGAAAGCCGGATGTTCCAGCATGACCGGGTGCTCTCGACGGATGCGGACAATAATTTTCTGCACCCGCCGGGCTACACCTGCTACGCGTTTTATCATTCCCATCCCAATAACTACGAAGAGGTTAAAAGGTACTTTCCGAGTTGGTCGAAAGAGTCTGTTGAGACCTCGATGAATTTCTTTTCGCCGCCCGATGTGATCTTCACCGTCGGCATGCGAGGGTTTGCGCGGGCGGGCTATTTATCCGGGCTTAATGGTTCGCTGATCAAATACGTGCCCAGTGGGTCTGACGCGGAGCACGCCCTGGTGCAGGCCTATCAAAAAGGAATCATCAGGGCCAAGCGCCTGATCGAATATGTGCACGAGCTGTCAGCGGCGGGCGAACTGAGCGTTATTCAAACCAACGACATCTGGGGATGGAAAGTCGGAAAGGTGGGGGCCGATTTCAGCATTTACGTCCCTGCTGCCGGCATTGATGCGCCGAGCAAACGCGTGCAGCAACCTGCTTACAGCCCGGTTTTCACGACGCTACTGGAGGCCGTGAAATTCACCCGGTTGCGTCAGTATCAACAGCCTGAGCAACAATATGGCTACATCCTTAAATACCAGGATAAGGAGCAGTACCTGGCCACCGAGCCGGTAGTCGGTGCGCCAACTCCGTTCTCCCCTGAGGGTGTGTTTACCTTTAACGCAGCGGGTGCCGTGGTCATACCCAGAAATCTGGATGTGATTGCCCAGTATTACTGCGACAGCCTGTACCACGACCCGGCTCAGGTTCCGGCTCAACAGGCTCAGGTGTACAAGCGCTTTATCGAGCCCGGCGCGCTGGCGCACAGCCTGCGCCTGGCGCTGGCCCTGCGTTTTGATCGGCCAATACCGCCGTTGCCCTTGTACATCACAGTGCGTGATGGTGCATTGCTGACGTATCAACCCTCTTCGACGTTTGCCGAAGAACCCTACGTGCGCCTGCTCAGCGTGGCCGAAGGCGGCGGTCTGGCAATTAAGCGCGACCTGTTGAGCGGTCATGTCACGCCCACTGCCTATATCCGCGGGCTGGCGCAAATGGGCACCTTGCAGGTGGTGTACCACAGCGATGTCTGGGGGCAGCCGGGTCAGGTCAAGCCGGATTGGACGCCGTATGCGCGCCTGCGTCGCAGAGCCTTGAGCCCTTCATTTGTGACGGCGGAAGACGCCGCCCGTTATGTCCATCAGAAAATAAGGCGCTCAGCCCGGACAGACCGCATCTTTGGTGGGCTGATCTTCCGACGGCTCGACAAGCGATTTGTGGCGACCGAGCCTCTGGCAGGGCGCAACGAAACCTTCGACCCCTCGGGCATCATCCCCGGCGAACGCCTGGACCTGACACCGGCCGGCGCAAGCGTTGTGGCGTTCTATCATGCTCATCACGCGCAGCACTCGATGTTGTCAACGCCGGGCGTTGAGCAACAGCTGTACGCCAATATGTTTGAACCGCATGAGCTGTACGCCGCTATCCAGGACCGTGACTGGGCGGCGGCTCGCTTTTTGTCCACCCCGGACGGCGCGTTACTCAAATACGTGCCCAGTGGCTCTGATCGCGAAAAGAAGTTCCTTGTCCGGTTAGCACCGCCGGTGGCCAACCCGCAAAACGTGCGCCACAACACGCTGCAGCTCAAATTGCGCACCCATACGCTTAAGCCGACCGAGTACGTGGGGCAAGTGGTGCGAACCGGTGATCTGTACGTGATCGAGGGGAGTCCTTTATGGGGGCAACCTGCCAGGATCACCCCACAATGGAAGCCCTCGCCTGCACCCGTTTACGTTCAGCAGGCCACTGTGCAGCCAGCGTTAAGCCCTGTATTTACACAGTCCCGTGACGCGGCCCGGTATGCACATACCCACATGGGGGCACGCCACAAGCGCCAGTTTGGATTTATTTTGAAAAGCGTCCACAGCGACGAGTTTGTCGCGACGTTGCCGATGGAGGGCGGCGGGTTATTACTGGACCGCGTTTTTCCGCGTGAACACGCTGAGCGAAATAACACCCTGCCTTCGGGGTTCAAGCTTCATGCAGTCTATCTGGGTGCCCCGGCAACCTATTTTGCGACCCCCTGGGAAGTGAGAGAGGTGCGCAACCTCAATACGCTGTTGGGGTTTGTGACGCCAGACGACTTCGCGGACGGGTTGGGGCTGGTGAGTATGGTCAAGCAGCAGCGTGGCGCGTTTACGGGCGAGGTGCCGCTGTACCTGTCCACCAATGAAGGCGCGCTACTCAGGTATGTCCCGGTTAACCTGTGGCTGCAATTGACCTCCGGTCTGTTTCGCGACTGGGGCCGCCCGTTGCTGACCGACATACTGACCGGCGCATTGCATGTCACCAATTATGTCTATCAAGTGGCAGCCAGCGGTCAGCTTGATGTGTTGATCAAAAGCCCGCTCTGGAGCACCCCGGGGACCGTCACGGCCAGCTGGCTGCCTTACCGTAAACCGGTGACCATGCCGGTCGCGCAGACCCGGCGCTTTGCGTTGAGCCCTGTTTTCGCCCATGCCGACGATGCCGCCCGCTATGTCAACTCGAGCATTGCGCACCCCAACGCGTTAAATCTGGTCGCAGCCATATTGGGCACGTCTGACTACAACACCTTTGTCGCCATTGAACCCCTCACGGGCGGGGAGGTGGCCAATGCTCCGGAAACCCTGTTGTTCACCCACAAACACGTGGACGGCCAGTTGCACCCCCTACCGGTTTTTGCAGCGGGCTATACGCGCAAACACCTGGTGTTTTCTCGTGCGCCATCACTCCAGGCGTCCTACAGCAGGCTTGAGAACAACTTGCTCAACAACATGTTTTGGCCAGTGGATATTTGCTACGCCACCGACCTTTTAAAAACCTATGACAGCGACAACAGCTTTGCGACGATCTACCACTCGACCGATGATGGTGCGCTGTTGAAATACACGCGTGGCACGTCGGCGGCGACACAGCAGCTCTGCCAGCCGATCAGTGGATCGAACCTTACCTATGAGGGGTATTTCGCGGAGAACTATCAACCGGACCGCACCACTCGACGTTACGAGGAATACGTTCCACCGACGCTCAAACCCAGCGAGTTACTGACGCGTGTCCTTAATAGCGGAACGTTGAGTGTGGTGGTGATCAGCCCGACCTGGCCGCATAAGGGCGATGTCGCCCAGAGCCTCACCATCACCGGCCAAACCCAGCAAACACCGTTTGACTGGGACGATGCCAGCAAGCTGCAACAGGGCGCAGCGAGCACCCTGGAAATCCCGTCAGCGCCGTGGCACGACGAGCTTTAGCGTTTGCGCATCAACGCGATAAAGAACAGCCCGCCTATGGCTGCGGTGGCCACTCCGATGGGCAAGTCTTCCGGGGCGATCAAGGTGCGAGCGGCCACATCGACCCACACCAGAAACACGCTGCCCAGCAAGGCTGACACCGGCAGCAGGCGTCGGTGTTCTGCGCCGATCAAACGGCGTGCGATGTGCGGGATCATCAAGCCAACAAAGCCGATCGAACCGCTGATGGCCACCAGTACACCGGTCATCAGCGAAGCAATCAGAAAGACCCGCAGTCGCACATTGCGGGCATTGAGGCCGAGGGTGACGGCGGTTTGTTCACCGGCCATCAAAGCATTCAGCGGACGGGCCATTCCCAGCAGCAAAACCAGCCCCAGCAAGACGCTGGCGCTGGGAATGGCCAGCAGTTCCCAGCGCGCCAGCCCCAAGCCGCCGAGCATCCAGAACAGTACGGCGGAACTGGCGCGATGATCGCCCAAAAACAGCAGTGTATTGGCCACGGCCATCATCACAAACGATACCGCCACGCCGCATAACAGCAGGCGATCGCTGTCCAGTCGCCCGTGGCGGCTAGCGATGGCCAGTACCAGCAGCATGCTGAGCAAGGCGCCAATAAAGGCTGCGATGGGCAGGGTCAGCAAACCGACGATCTCGCCCACGTGCAACACCACGATCACGGCGCCTAGCGTAGCGCCGCTGGTGACGCCCAGCAGGTGCGGGTCAGCCAGCGGATTACGCGTCACGGCTTGCAACACGGTGCCGATCAAGGCCAGCCCGGCACCGACCAGCGCTCCCAGCAACATGCGCGGGACGCGAATCAACCACACGATGTGCGCTTGCCCCGCCGTCCAGCTCACGTCACCGATACCGAACAGTTTGTTCAGCAGGATGTGCCACACCACCTCCACCGGAACCCGCGCCGGGCCAAAGCCCAGCGACACGACACACGACACCAGCAACAGGGCACCGAGGCTGGTCAGCAGCAGTGCGTAACGACCCGTCATCATTGCGGATGAAAGCCTTTGGCAAGCGTCTCGATCGCCAGCACGTTGTCGATACCCGGCGTGGCTTGCACGTACGGAATGACGATGAAGCGTTTGTGACGAATCGCGTCCACTGATTGCAGCGCAGGGTGGGTTTGCAGGAAGTGCTGTTTCTGCTCCGCAGTGACTTCGCTGTAATCCACAATCACGATCACTTCTGGATTGCGTTCGACCACGGTTTCCCAATTGATGCGGGTCCAGCTGGCGTCGATGTCGCTGAGGATGTCGTTACCGCCCGCCGCTTCAATCAACGCATGGGGGATGCCCAGACGGCCGCTGGTCATGGCGCGGTCTTCGCCGCTGTCGTACAGAAATACCCGCGGCTTTGAGGCCGGCAAGGCTTTCTGAACGTCAGCAATTGTTTGCTGCATGTGTGCAATCAACTCGTTGGCGCGGTCTTGCACGTCGAAAATTTTGCCGAGGTTGCGCAGGTCGTTGTAAGTGTCCTCCATGCTGGCTGCCGGGCGTTTCATTACAAACGCGCAGGACTCAGTCAGTTCGTAGACATTGATGCCCAGCGGCGTGAGGGTGTGCGGTGTCAGGTCTCCGCCGACGCGCATGCCGTAGTCCCAGCCGGCGAAAAAGAAATCCACATTGGCATTGAGCAGTGTTTCCACGGAGGGGTACTTGCTCGCCAGTTCCGGCAGGCCCTCAAGAATCACCTTCATCTGGGGAGTGACAGCCTTCCAGCCACTGATGCCGCTGTAGCCGGCCATGTGCGGTTTGAGGCCCAGCGCGAGCATCATTTGGGTCATGTTGATGTCATGGCTGACCGCGTGTTTGGGGGCTTCATTGAAGGTCACGTCGCGGTTGCAGCTTTTGACCGTTAACGGGTAATGCGTGGCTTCGGCCTGGGCCAGCTGGGCGGCACACATAACGCTCAAGCAGAGCATGAGGCGGATCAGGTTCATGGTTGGGTTATCCAGGTAATGCGCGGGTAGCCGGACAGGGGATGGTCATCGATCAGGGCTTCGACGCCAAACACAGCGCGTAACATATCAACCGTCAGCACTTCGCGAGGTGTGCCGCTGGCCACGATCCGGCCATGGTTAATCACATACAGGCGGTCACAAAACGCGGCAGCCAGGTTCAGGTCGTGAATGCTGGCGAGGGTGCCGATGTTCAGGCGTTTGACCAATTGCAGCAGCTCGAGCTGATAACGCGGGTCGAGGTGATTGGTCGGTTCGTCGAGGATCAACAGGTCCGGTTGCTGGGTCAAGGCGCGGGCCAGAATCACGCGCTGTTTTTCACCGCCCGACAGGGTGGCAAACGCGTGGTCTTCAAAACCGTGCAAGCCCACGGACGCGAGGGCATTTTGCGCCAACTGGCGATCGGCTTCCGTGTCGCCGTCAAACAGTCCTTTATGCGGGGTGCGGCCCATGGCGACCACTTCATCGACCGTCAGGCCGAAGGCATCCGGGAACTCTTGCAACACCACGGCGATGCGTTGCGCGCACCAACGGGGGGATTGTTGCCAAAGGTTGTGCTGCTCCAGATGAACCGTGCCCGCCTCGGGTTTGCTGAACCGGTAGGCGCAACGCAGCAGGCTGGTCTTGCCGCTGCCGTTGGGCCCGATCAGGCCCACGAACTCGCCTGCAGCCACGTGCAGGTTGGCGTCACGCAGATGAAACTGGTGATGGCAGTGGCCGTGACCCAGAGGTGACCAGGCAAGTTGCGTGAGGGTGAGGCGAGGCATAAGGGTCCAGGTTAAACGTTAAAAGGCGTAATCGGCCGTTACAAAGAACGAGCGCGGCTCGCCCATGAGCCATTGCTGGCCGCCATTGTATTGGGTTACGGCGTACTGGCGATTAAACAAATTGTTCAGGCGCAACCCCAGGGTGGTATTGGGCAGGGCATTCCAGCTCACAGTGGCGTCTACCACGGTGTAGCTCGGCAGTTCGACAGTGTTGGCCGTGTCGGCATAACGCGCATCTACATAACGCACACCGGCGCCTGCGTTCACATCGTCGGTGATGAACGTGCTCAACCACAGGTTGGCGGTGCGACGCGGTACGTCGGTGGGGCGATTGCCTTTGCGCGAGACGCCGTCGTCGTTGAAGTTGTCGTATTCAGCCCGCACGATCGAGGCGTTGGCTTGCAGGGCCCAGCGGTTCGGCAGCTGCAGGTCGAGGCTAGCCTCCAGGCCGTTTGACGATTGTTCACCCACTTGCAGGGTGCGAGTGAAATCACTGGGGTCGGTGGTCAGTAAATCCTTTTTGACGATGTGATAAGCCGCCAGCGTCCACTCGCCGCGCTGCTCCCAGAACATCTGTTTGAAGCCGACTTCAGTCTGGCGCGCATGGGCCAGGCCGAAATTTTGCTGACGTTGGCTCAAGCTGATCAACCCCCCCACGCCATCGACACTGGTGGCCTGTTGAGCATAGATCGACATGTCCGGCGTCAATTCGTACACCAGCCCGACTTTCCAGCTGTTGGCCGACAGGCCACGGTCGCTGCGGGTGGTGACGCCGCTTTCGGCGAAGTCATCGCGATCCAGGCGCACGATGTCGCGGCGTACGCCAGTGACCAGCGACAGTTGATCGGTCAACGTAGTGCGATTTTCTGCGAACAGCGCAACCTGCCGGGTCGTGGTGGTGAATTGATCGCGGTACGGGGATGCGCTCTCGAACTGGCCACGGTCCGGGTGGTACACGTCGACAGGTTGACCGCCCGGTGCGACATCGTTGTAGGGCGCATTGCTGTGCAGGTTGAAGTGGATGCGGTTGTACTCCATGCCCACCAGGGTTTTGCTTTTCAGGCCGAACAGGTCGTGATTCAGGGTGAAGGTCTGACGGTCGCCAAACTGCTCCTGATGGTGCTTGATGCTGAAAAAGCCACTGCGCAACAGGCTTTGGCTGCCCTCATCCCAGGCATGGTTTTCGGCGTTCTGCCAGCGCCGCTGGGCTTTCAGGTAATACAGTTCGTTGCTGGCGCTCAGGGTGTCGCTGATCTGCCATTCGGTGTTCAGGCGCGTCCACTGGTCGTTGTAGTGCAGTTTGGCGTCGCGCACGTTGTAATTTTTGTCGCGCAGACTCTTGTAGTAGCGGCCGTTGATCAACGGCACGCCAAAGTCGTTCTGCGGTTGCTGGTCGCCGTAGTCGTGGCTCAGGGTGAAGGTCAGGTCGTCAGTGGCCTGCCAGCGCAGGGCAGCGCTGATGAAGGTGTTTTCTGAATCGCCATGGTCGATCCAGCCGTTGCTTTGGGTGTGGTTGAGGTTCAGTCGGTAGCTTAGGGTGTCGGTCAGTGAGCCGCCGCTGTCCAGCGCTTGTTGTCGGGTGTCATACGAGCCGTAGCCGAGGCGCACGTGGTTTTCGATGTCACCCATGAACGGCTTTTTCGGGATCACGTTGATCACCGCGCCTGTCGCGCCCTCGCCGTACAGTACTGAGGCCGGGCCGCGCAGCACGTCGATACGCTCCACCGACCAATCGTCCACCGGAAAGGTCACAGTGCCTGCGCCGCTGTAGAGGCGCACGCCGTCATACAGCTGCATGACCGAGCCTTCACCCACGAAGCCACGGGCCGAGTACGCAGAGCCGCCGTTACCCGGTGTGCCCGTGTTGCTGATGCCGGTGGTGCGGGTCACGGCGTTCTGAACGCTGCGATCGCCACGCGCGCGGATCTGCGCGTCGGTCAGGTTTTCGACACTGGCCGGGGTTTCGAGGCTGCTGAGGTTCAGGCGCGAGCCTGCGCGGGTGGCAGTCTTAAGGTCGATGTGAGTGTTATCGACTTCAGGGGCCGTGATGGTCGCGGCGGGCAGCATCAAGGACGGTGCGGTGTCGTCCGCCTGCGCAGGGTTGACGGTCAGCAGGCAAAGGCTGGAGAACAGGTACTTATTCATCGGGGCAATGAGTCGCTTTTTTAAAGGGATGCCCGCTGCCTCCTGGCGGCGGGTGATGAAGCGTCAATGAAGCAGTTACACATAACAGGCTTATCGGACTTTTTTGTCAGCGCGCCATTATCCCTGAGTCTCTAGCCGGCACCTCTCGAACCATTCACGTTGGTCATGAGTGCTGTTCACGTTGTTGTTTGGCGCGGATCCGCAACAGCACCCGATCGAGTACCCAGACGGCAAGCAATGAAACGCCCACCAGCGGAAACAGCACCGCCAGCCCAAGCATGATCAGCACACCGGTTTTCCATGTTGGCAGTGCATGGCGCAGCGGCGGTACGCCCAGGCTGCCTTGCGGGCGGCGTTTCCACCAGATCACCAGGCCACTGATCGAACTGAGCAAAATCATCAGGCACACCAGCAGGATTGCGATCTGATTCAGCGAGCCAAAGAGTTTGCCTTCGTGCAGCATCACGCCCATTTCGGTGGCACGGGCGACGTTGCTGTAATGCTGCCAGCGCACGTCGGCCAGCACTTCGCCGGTGTATTGATCGACATGCAAGGTGGCATCGTCACGCGGGTCGTCGGCGAAGATTGCGACGGTGAAGACACCTTCTGCGGTGGTCGGCAACGTGATGCTGTAACCGGGTTCGACGTTGCGGCGGGTCGCGGTGTCGACCACGTGCTGCAAGGTGATGGTCAGCGCCGCAGGGCCGCTGGAATGAGCACCGTGGCCCATGTGCTCGGCGTGGGCGCCCGAGACGGGCATTGGGGTGTTTTCCATCGCCCAGGGCACGGTTTGGCGGGTTGCCGTGTTGAGGCTGCGCGCTTCTGTGTCGGACGTGGGCACGTTGTTCCACATGGCGGCCGGGAACTGATTCCACAGGTCGGCGTACTGCTTGCCCCAGAAACCGGTCCAGGTCATGCCGCTGATCAACATAAACAACAACAATGCTGCGCCCCAGAATCCGGTGACGGCGTGCAGGTCGCGCCACAGCACGCGCCCGCGACGGGTCAAACGTGGCCATAGCACGCCTGCGGCCGATTGCCCGCGCGGCCACCACAGGTACAGCCCGGAAATCACCAGCACCACGCCCCAGCCTGCGGCCAGCTCTATCAAGCGGTCGCCCAGGGTGCCGATCATCAGTTCGCCATGCAGCGCCCGCGCCACGGCTTGCAGGTTGAGCTTGGCATCCTGCTCGCCCAGCACCTCGCCGTTGTAGGGGTTGATAAACACATTCAGCTCGCGTCCGCCGCTATGGATGACGAATTGGCCGCTGCGCTGCGGGTTGATCGGGGGCAGGTACTGGCTGATATGCCCCTGTGGATAAGTGGCCTGAACGCGGGTGAGTTGTTCGTCGGCGCTGAGGCTGTGATGGCCCGGGGTGACGTTGATCAAGTGGTCGTAGAGCAAAGGGTCGAGCTGGGGCTTGAACAGGTAAATGATCCCGGTCAGGGCTAACAGGATCATGAACGGGGCGACAAACAGCCCGGCGTAGAAATGCCACCGCCAGGCCAGGTTGTAAAAAGAAGGAGTGGGTTGGCTCATGTGAGCGGCTCCGCAAGGTAAATAGTATTAATGACGCCTGCCCCCATCCCTCTTCCGGTTGGAGAGGGACGGGGGGCAGGCAACGCGGCTGTTTAGAAACTCACATCAATCTTTGTCCACAACGTGCGGCCAGGTTCGTTGATCGGCGTCGGGTCGGTCGCCGGGTAGCCGTATCCTGCGTTACCGGCCATGTTCAGGTGCTCGCTGTAGTTTTTGTCCAGCAGGTTGTCGACCCCGGCGCTGACTTTCAGGTTTTTGTTGATGCGGTAGGCGCCGTTGAGCGAGAACACGCCAAAGCCTGCGCTTTTGTCGTAATCCTTGCCCACCACGTTACCGGCGTTGCGATCGATCCGGTCCTGCCGGGCCACCACGCGCCACAAGGCACCGGCGCTCCAGTCGTCTTCGCTGTAGGTCAGGCCGAGGCGGGTGTCTAGCGGTGGCATTTGTGGCAGTGCCTTGCCGTCCGTGGTGTTTTTGCCCCAGGCATACGCCAGGGTGGCGTCGGCTTTCCAGTTGGAGGTCAACTGATACGCAGCCCCCAGTTCACCGCCCATGACCCGTGCGTTGACATTCTGTGCCTGGGAAGAACCCTTGGCGTAATCGAACAGGATGTAATCGCGAATCTCCCCGGCGTAGACCGAGGCCCAGGCTTCGAGGCGCTCGGTTTTGTATTGCAGTCCCATGTCGAGCTGGGTGGTCTTTTCGGGTTTGATGGCGTCGAACGCATTCACCGAGCCCGCGGGGCCTGAGGTGGGTGAAAACAGTTCCCAGTAATCCGGGAAACGCTGTGCGTGGCCCAAGCCGGCGTAGACGGTGGCCGGGCTGTCAGCGAGGTCATGTTCATAGCGCACAAAGCCGCTGGGCAGGGTGTCGGCGCGGGTTTTATCGAGTGTCGGGTTGGGCTTGCTCATCATTCCCGAGCCAATACGGGCGCGGAAATCCTTGGCGGACGCGCGGTCAAGGCGGGCGCCGGTAATGACGCGGTCGCGGTCAGCGGCGTACCAGGTCAATTCGCCAAAGGCCCCGTAGTTGTGGAAATCGGCATCCTTGCTCCAGTTCTGGTCCTTGTAGGTGTCGATGCCCATTCCCATGCGTTTACGGTGTTCGTTGGTCTGTGCATCGATGCCGCTGATCAACTGCAAATCTGCCCAGTGCCAGGTGGCCTTGATGCGTGCACCCAGGGTTCGGCGGTCGACGTTGGAGGCCATGGGCCCAGCCATCATGCCGGTGCCGGATGGGGTGCGCAGGGTGTAGTTGTCCATCACGTGGTCGGCGTAGTTGTAGTAAACCTGCGCTTCGACCTTGTCGAGCACTTCCCCGATGTTGGACTTCTCAAAGCGCAGGCCCAGGCTTTCGCGTTTGTACTGGCTACCGTCCATCCCGCGGCCGGCCGAACGGGCTTCGCCGTCGCCCTTGCCGGCGGTGAGCTCCAGCAGCGTGTCGGCGTCAGGGGTCCAGCCGAGGGCAACATCGCCGTTCCATTTGTCATAACGCGACGGCACCGTGTCGCCGTTGCCGTCCTTGTAATCGTCGGCGTGCGCGGTATTGCCGATCACGCGCACATAGCCCAACGGGCCACCGGCAGCGGCATCGATGGTTTTGTCGAAGCGGCCGTTTGAACCCGCTAGCAGACTGGCATTTACCCGCGTACCCAGTTCACCGAAATGTTCGGGTTGGCGATCAAACAGGATGGTGCCCGCCGAGGCGCCCGGCCCCCAGAGCACGGTTTGCGGGCCTTTGATGACCGTGAGTTGATCGTAGGTTTCCGGCGAAATGTAGGACGTCGGGGCGTCCATGCGGCCCGGACAGGCGCCGAGCATCACGCCGCCGTTGGTGAGGATGTTCAGGCGTGAGCCGAACATGCCCCGCAGCACCGGATCACCGTTGGTGCCGCCGTTGCGGATCAGGGCGAACCCGGGGATGGTTTTGAGGTAATCACCGCCATCGCTGGCGGGCACCGGCTGGCGCGGGTCTTTAGGGTTGGTGACGATGGTCAGCGGGGAGCTGGGTGCTACGGCCGTGACCACGGTCGGGCTGAGTTCACGCACGTGTCCGGCGTGCTCATCCACCGGGGCGGCCGCCTGCGCCAACGGCGCGAACAATGCGCAGCACAGCGCGCTCAGGGCAAAGGGGAAAACCGTCTGTGCTTGGGACAAACGGGAGACAGCAGTAAAACGGGACATAAACATTCCAATATTCAAGCGAGTACAACACGGCCACGCGCCTGCGGCTGTCTTGAGCAGCGCATACAGACGGGCCTGGGTGAGGTTGTTGTGTCGGTGACTAAAGGAAGGCGGGCGGGGCGCGTGAGCGGGCCCCGGGGAAGACCGGTTGCCGGGCATGGCCCAGCCGGGGGTTGGACGCCAGGTAGCGTTTGGGCGCAGGCGCATCGAACAGGTTCAGGCCGATACTGCCCGGCAGCGCAGGGCAACTGAACAGCAGCGTGCAATAGCCGCACTTTTCCCACATTGCGTGATGGTCAGCAGCCGGTTGTTGATGCTCCGCGTGCTCGCTGTGCGCCGCCATCCGCATGTCCATTGGCATCGGCATGGAGGCGTGATGATCCATCGGCATCGCCTGGGAGATCAGCGGGCCGATGAAAATCATCAACATGGCAAACAGGCTCAACCAACTGCCGCGTGTCTGCGACGTGGATGGCCTGGCGCGAAGGGCGCGCACGGGGCTCAAAGACCTTTGCGGTTAGTGGGCGTGCGGGGTGCCTTGGCTGGCGCCGGGAGCCTGCTTTTGCACGTTCACGTCGACCAGTACGTCGCCTGCCTTTTCAAAGTGCAGGGTCAGGGGGAAGCGCTTTCCGTCTCGCAGCAGGTTGCGGTCTTTGGGGTTGAACAGCATCACGTGGTACGCCATGGGGGCAAACGTGACAGTGCCCCCTGCCGGGATATCGACCGCGGGGACGTGCTGCATTTTCATCAGGTCGCCCTGCATGACGTGTTCGTGAATCTCGGCTTTTTCCGCAATCGGGGTGTCTGCGCTCAACAAGCGATCGGCGGTGTCGCCGGTGTTCTTGATGATGAAATACGCCGCCACGGTAGGCGCATTGGGAGGCAGCTCCTGAGACCACGGGTGAGCGATCTCCAGCGCGCCCACGGTGTATTGGTGGGCGTTGGCGAAACAGGCAGGCAACATCAGCGCCGCCGCAATCAGGGCGTGCTTGACCAGTGACAGGTTCAACATGGTAATTCTCCGAAGTGATTCAAAGCGCAAAAGGGTTGCGAGGATGAATCACGCCAGAGGCGAAGCGCGGGGGTTGAGGCTCGGCCATTGCTGGCGCGGGGTGGGGCGTTTCAGGTGATCCGGCACTTGGCTATGCCCGTGCTCGATGGCCGCGAAATAGAGCGTCGGGACATGGGACGGCAAGGCCACCAGCGGCGCCGAACCCGAGCAGCACCAGCAGTGCTGCATGGTCGAATGATCGTCGTTCTGGCTGTCGCCCGCATCAACCTTGCCCAGCGACACAGCCACCATTTTGGTGCCGGTTGAGGTGCAAAAGCTGCTCCACATGAACTGCTCGGAGGGCGCCTGACGGGCACCGCTCATCGCGCCTGCCGTCGACATGGCGAGCATGTTGAACAGCACTGCGAAGCAGGCGATCCAGGCAAATGCAAACCGTTGTCGAGACATGACGAATTCCGTGAGTGGAGCGATCAAGGGCGCTATTTAGCCTGAATGATCGGCGTAAGTAAAAAGGCCAGGTGCGGCGAAGTGTCGCCCGGCATTGCTGGCGAACCTCAGGCCGCGCTTGCGTGGAGTTTAAGCCCAAGCGCTTTCATGACTTTCATGATTGTCGCGAACTCTGGGTTACCGCTGCTTCCAAGGGCTTTGTAGAGGCTCTCGCGGCCTAATCCAGTGTCCCGAGAGATCTGACTCATGCCTTGGGCGCGGGCAATATCGCTAAGGGCAGCACGAATCAGACTGCCGTCACCCGGATCTTCATCGAAACAGGCATCAAGGAATGCAGCCATTTCTGAAGGGTTTTTCACGTAGTCGGCAGTATCGAAACGGATAAATTGTTCGGTCATTGTTCAGTCCTCACAACTCAATGTTTTGGCTATATGTTGTGCGCGTTTTATGTCTCGCACCTGGGTTTTTTTGTCGCCGCCAATGAGCAACAGGTAAATGACTTCTCCCTTGCGGGTGCAGTAAACCCGATAGCCTGCCCGCAATGAATGCGCATTTCGTACACACGATCTCCTACAGGTTCACAGTCAACGAAATGCCCTAATCCTGCGGCTCTAATGCGTGCCAGAATGCGTGCTTGCCCACTCTTGTCTTTTAATGAGCTTAGCCATTTTGCGAATTCAAGGGGTTGCTCGAGATTGATCATGGAGCGAATCGTATCCCTCGGGATACAGCATCGCCACTGAATACACATTCACAAATATTCTTCTTGCTTCAAGACCTGAAGCACATCTCCCACCGCCCCAAACACCCGGTCCACCTGCGCCAGCTCGGGCCGTTTGAGTATCAACACGGGCACGCCGCGTTCGCGGGCGACTTCCAGTTTGGGCTCGGTCGCGCTGCTGCCGCTGTTTTTGCTGATTAATACATCGATATGGTGTTGTTCAAACAGCTGCCGTTCGTCGTCGATGCGGAACGGGCCACGGGCGCCGATGACGTTGCAGCGTGCGTTGCCGGGATACGGGTCCAGCGCCCGCAAGGTCCAGAATTGATCGGCGGGAATCTCATCCAAATGCCCGAGCGGTTCTTTACCCAGCGTGAACAACGGACGCTTGAAAGGCGTGAGCGCCCTGACCAGCTCGTCCCAGTCCGCCACCTCACGCCAATCGTCGCCCGGTTGCGGTTCCCAGGCCGGGCGTCGCAACGCCCAGCATTCAATGCCGCTGGCACGGGCGGCCAAGGCGGCATTGCGGCTGATTTGCGCGGCATACGGGTGGGTCGCATCCAGCAGCAAATCGATGTGCTGTTCGCGGATGTAGCGGGTCAAGCCCTCGGCGCCCCCGTAGCCGCCGACCCGGACTTCACAGGGAAGGTCGGTCGGCACACGGCCCACCCCGGCGAGGCTATAGACGTGCTGGGGCCCAAGGGTGCGTGCAATGGCCAGCGCTTCGGTAACGCCGCCCAGCAACAATAGCCGTTTCATTCAAATGCTCCCGCATGGCCCACGATCCCGCCTTGGCGGTCGATGGCGAACACTTCAATCTGCACCTGCGCGGGCACCACGCTGCGGGCAAAATTCAGCGCGTGCTGACACACGGCATCGCCCAATGCGATACCGGCGGCACTGGCCATTGCCAACGCTTGTTGGCTGGTATTGGCCTGGCGAATGGCTATTTGCAGCTCGGCGTCAGCTCCAATGGCGGCGGCCCAGTCAGCCAGTTGCGGCAGGTCGATGCTGGAGTGACGACTGTGCAAATCCATGTGCCCGGCGGCCAGTTTGCTGATCTTGCCGAAGCCGCCGCACAGGCTCAATTTATCCACAGGGACTTTGCGCAGATGCTTGAGCACTGCACCGACGAAGTCGCCCATTTCGATCAGCGCGATCTCCGGCAGGTTGTACACGCGGCGCATGGTGTCTTCGCTGGCATTGCCGGTGCAGGCGGCAATGTGCAGGTAACCGTTGGTCTTGGCGACGTCGATGCCCTGATGGATCGAGGCAATGTACGCCGCGCAAGAGAACGGTCGCACGATGCCGCTGGTGCCCAGAATCGACAGTCCGCCAAGAATACCCAGCCGCGGATTCATGGTTTTCAGTGCCAGTGCTTCGCCATCGCGAACGTTGACAGTCACTTCAAACCCCCCGGCGTAATCGCATTCGCGGGCCAGTTGCAGTAAATGATCAGTGATCATTTTGCGCGGCACCGGGTTGATCGCCGGTTCGCCCACCGCCAGCACCAGCCCGGGACGGGTAACGGTCCCCACGCCCTGGCCGGCCACGAAGACAATGCTCGCCTCGGGGATCAGGCGCACCTGCGAGTACAGCAGCGCGCCATGGGTCACGTCCGGGTCGTCGCCGGCGTCCTTCAGGGTGCCGGCTTCGGCGCCCGCGGCCAGCAGGCGACAAAACTCCAGGCGCATCGTCACCACCTTGCCCTTGGGCAACGTAATTTCAACGGCGTCATGGCTCACGCCGCTCAGCAACAGGCGGGCGGCAGCCAGGCTGGTGGCCGTCGCGCAACTGCCTGTGGTCAGGCCGCTGCGCAGCGGCGCGGGTTGTTCAGCGGTCTCGTCACGCATCAAGGGGTTTAGTCACGTCTAACAGGGTGATGGGCAGCGCTTGGCGCCAAGTATCGAACTCTCCCAGTGGCCGGGCGTGAGCAACGTGCAGGCGGGTCAGTTCCCCACCATGCAGTGCGCGCCAGTTCATCAGGTGCAGTTCGCTTTGCAGGGTGACGGCATTGGCCACCAAACGGCCGCCGGGCTTGAGTTGCTGCCAGCACGTGTCGAGCACACCTTCACGGGTGACGCCACCGCCAATGAAAATCGCGTCCGGGCGTTCGAGCCCTGCCAACGCCTGCGGGGCCTTGCCCCGGATCACGTGCAGACCGGGCACGCCCAGTGCGTCACGGTTCTGTTCGATTAAGTGCTGACGGCCTTCATCCGCTTCGATCGCCAGCGCCCGGCAGCTCGGGTAGCTGCGCATCCATTCGATGCCAATCGAACCGCTGCCTGCGCCTACGTCCCACAACAGTTGGCCGGGCAGCGGAGCGAGACGCGCAAGGGTCATGGCGCGCACATCGCGTTTGGTCAACTGACCGTCATGCTTGAACGCGCTGTCGGGCAGCCCGCCGATGCGCGATAACGGGTGGGCGTCGTTAGAGGCAATGCAGTCGATAGCAATCAGATTCAACGCGGCACTGTCGCCAGCGCACCAGTCATCGGCGTTCGCTTCGATGCACCGCTCAGTCGGGCCGCCGAGGTGTTCCAGAACATGCATTCGGCTCGGGCCAAAGCCGCGTTCGCGCAACAGCGCTGCGACCAGGGCAGGGCTGCTGCCGTCATTGCTCAGCACCATCAGGCGTACGCCACTGTGCACGTGGGCATTGAGCGCCGCGACGGGACGGGCCACAACCGACAGGGTTACGACGTCCTGCAGCGCCCAACCCAGTCGCGCCGCCGCCAGTGAGAAGGACGACGGTGACGGCAGCACGTGCATTTCGTCGCCCGGAATGACGCGCGCCAGACTTGCGCCCACGCCAAACAGCATCGGGTCGCCGCTGGCCAGCACGCATACGGGTTCACCACGTAACGCCAGTACCGGCGCCAGCGAAAAGGGGCTGGGCCACGCCAGGCGTTCAGCGCCGATACACGCGGGCAGTAAATCCAGCTGGCGCTGCCCGCCGAACACCCGGGCAGCGCTCAACAGCGCGCGCCGGGCCGTTTTGCCCAGACCGCTGAAGCCGTCTTCACCTATTCCCACAACTGTTAGCCAGGGCGACATGCCAATCCTCTTGTTGAACACTGATGTAAGCGTCTGCCCACAGGCAGGGACGGTGCGCATGATAGCGCGCCTTGCACGTGCCAGTGAGGGTGCCTGCGCACGGGCCTGATGCCTTAACTATGTAGCGCCAGGGGGTGTAACGGGCACGGTAGCGTTCGAACCCTTTGCGGGACGCGATATGCGGCCCGGCAACCGTCAGGAGTTCCCGTGACCGTTAATGTGCCCCCGTTTCATTCCGCGCAGGCCTTGCAGGCCCTGTACAGAAGCCGTCTTGACGCGGCGCAGGCATCCGGCGCCATCAGCTCGTTTGAGCATGACTGGCTGAGTAAAGCGTTGAGTTACCTGCCAGTCGGCCCGGTTGGCCCATTGCCTGTACGCGCCAACAGTGTATTTTTGAGTCGAAACCAATCCCGGCCGGTTCAGTGGGCTGGGGCATTGCTGCTCGCGCAAGCCCTTACAGACCCCACGCCACTGTTTCTGCTGACCCCCTTGGGCGCGCTTCAAACGTTCACGGACCTCGACGCGCTGCGAGACGCGCTTGAGCGTCAACTGGACGATCCCGCGCACCGAGAGGCCGTGCTGAGATTCTGCCCCGTGGATGTGCGGCCGCTCTTGAGCCTGGCGGGAGACCTGACCCTCAGAACCCGGGAGGTGCCCGTGCCGTTCGTGGCGCACATCAGCGAGGCGCTACGTATTTTTTTGAGCAGCTGTCAGGCAGATACCCTTGAGCGGTTATTGGCTACGCCCACCCTGCGGGCGTTGGTGGATGCCCAGTTACAGATTCATCTAGAGCGCGCATTTGCGGGGCAACCGGTGAATGCTCACAACGTCCACCGGTTCGTCACACCTAATGGCGAGCAACAGCCCGAACTCAGCACCACCTTGAGCAGTGCTGCGCTGGAGCTTTTTATCAGTGGCCCGCAGACCACGGGGCATGCCTACACCTACACCGGGCCTTTTACGCGCCTGCCGCATGAGAGTGACGCAGACCTTGATAAGCGATTCGCTCGCGTGCTCACCTCAGCCACGGAGCACTTAATCCCTCACATGAGCGAGGCGCTTTCAGTTTTTTGGGATCAACCGGCAGGGGCGCAGCCGAGCCCGCATACCTATTGTGCGGCGCGGTTGGGCGACCATTTCTTTCAGCAGTTATTACAGGCCCGCCATCGTCCTGAGATGTCATCGGACGCTTTTCACGCGTTGCAGCAACTGCTTGCAGCCCGGCATGACGTGACAACGATCAGTGCGGCGCGCTTGCTGGTGTATGAGGCCAAAGGCCCGGAGGTCGAGCTCGCAGGTTTGATGTGCTTCTATTTTCCGGGGCAGAGCAACGGGGTGTGGTTGTTTGGAGCCTCGACCGGGCTGGTAAAGATCTCGTCCCGGGCCCGGCTTTCCAGTTATGTGCTGAGCAAACTGAGAAGCCCCACAGCCTTCGACGCCATTGCGCGCTATGCCCCTCAGGATCAGCATCCGCTGCTAGCCGGGATGGTCGCCCCCATGCTACGGGTCGAGAACGTCGTGGGCAGCGTGTTTGATGATTGCATCCATGCGGTGCGCGCCAGGCAGATCCGCGATTTTGTCTATCTGACGGGGCAGTACCAGGCCCGCCGCCTGACACTGGCGGCAGTGGACCATGCACTCGACGTGCGTGAGCTGATTGACCCACAGTTACTGAAACTCAACAGCCATGGGCGTTGGGACAGCCGATTTTTGCCAGGCAGCAATGGGCTGCCGTTAGCCCTGAACGAAAATGGGTTGTCCGACGTGTTGAGCCTCAAACTGCCCAAAACCCAATCCCAGAGAGACGCATTACTCAAGCACTGGCCGACTCCGCGCATGCTTGCCCGGCATTTATTGGCAGAGGTATTGAATGAAGGCGGTCAACGCTTCGTCAATGTGGCTGAGGTGTGGGTGCACGTCTTCGACGTGGATGCGGCTGTGTTGACGCGTGTGCCGATACGCATGCTGACCCTGGTCGACGCCCTGCTTGAACGGGTCACCGGTCGCAACCCGTTACCGCACAATCCGGCATTCATTGAAGGCGGTCTCAGGTCTTCACGTGATGAGACGATCAAGCCGCTTCGGCGCCTGAGCGGGACCAAACTGCTGACCTTGCTCGACGCGCTTGCCAAAGGCTTCGAGCAGGCATACACGCAACATCTGTCGGCGTTCTTTTACACAGCTTCTACCTCGCAACCTTCAGATACGCTTGCCCAGCATCTGGCGACCTTGCGGCACGTCATGTTGCGCGCCGATATGCGATTGATGTTGAGGGGCAACCACCTTGAGGCCGATGACAAGCGCGTCATCACGACGGTATTAACCTACCCGGTCAGTACTCACCGGCCGGCCCTCAACCAGTTTGTACCGGACGTATTCGCCGTTTTTCTGGACATGGGCGGGGGGCTGGACGCTATCAGCGTCTGCAACTGTGTGTTGATAACCGAGCGTGGCGGGCAGGAATCAAGTACCGCCGGGCGAGCGATACTCTGGACACCGGTGTCGGGCTTTGAACGTTTTGCGACAGTGGATCAATGCAAGGCTCACCTTGAGGCGCTGCTACTCGACAAAAGCCTGCGCCAAGACGTGTTGGCCAATGTTCGGTGCGATGTCCAATCACTGATCTGCGCCCACCTGGACAGGCGCAGCGATTGGGCGGTGGAGGGGCAGAATCAATGGGTCTACTTTGAGCGTATCGAAGACGATTTTGTCTATGAATGTCAGGTTGCGGCGATCAACAAAGTAGTGGTGGACGCTCATTACGTGTGCCGACAAGCCCGTGAAGTCCCGTTAACGGCGCAAAGTTTTGAAAACCTCAGTCGCAGCCTTTTGCTTGAAGAACATGCGGGTCTTCATTTTGAGCTCCACCGTGAAGTGGCCGCGACGCAGCAATTTGAAAGCGCGTTGCCATCCTGGTTAAAAAACGCTTCCCGAGCCGATCAACTGGCGTACGCCAACGTGCTGCAACGCTATCAATTCGCAGTACAAGACAAGGGGTCTTATCTCCACGGCATCCCTGACATCGAGGCCTATGCGCGCGAGGCGGTGAGGGCGCAATTGGCGTTGGATTTTCCCGATCAGGTCCTGGAGCCGGACGCCATTGAAGTGGTGCTCGACACGTATGTGCCCGCGCCGGTTGCTGTGGGCAGCACCCCGTCCTTTCTGGCTGCAGCGACGACGCGCGAAATCCAGTCACTCACCCGCTTTGCACTGAACGGCTTCAACCGGCTTGAAGGCGGCGCCATGCTTTTGCGTGCGCTCGATGAAAGTACCTTACCCCTGGGGCTGGACCCGCGTTATGCCAAACGGCTGGTGCGCAAACTGGACATTGGCCGTCACTACCAGGCGCTGCTTAACAGCAGCCTGGCGCCAGAAAAACAGGGCTCGGCCCGACGACAACAGCAGTTTGCCGAACAATTGTTGCTGCAAGTGCTGGAGCAAGGGTTGAGAGAAAAACTGGACGGCGCGCTTTCGGCCAACGCATATGCCTGCCTCAAGCATGTGATTGAACGTCCTGACGGCCTGGCCCGTAATCCGCTTAACGGCGTTTCGCTGATCATCAGGCCCCTGGAGCTGGTGGCTGAAAGTGGTCGCGAACCGGATTTGGCGACAGGTATGTATGTGCTGGGGCCACAGTCAGGCGATACGGGCCCGCACCTGTTGTGGACGATGTACAGCGAGCATTTTTCCCTGAAGGAATACGCCAGTGAAGGTCAACTGCTGGCAGATCTGTACACCCGCGAATCCCTGCAAAACCTGGTGTTGCAACGCTTGCCGGCCTTCGAACGCAAAACCTACGCACATGGCGGTTTTGTCGAGCCGCACTTGCCGCACTTTCAAGATTCAATATTGCTCAACGGCTGGCAAACCCCGGCCCCGGTAACGCTGGCCAACCGGCCCATCCTGGGCAATCTGTTCGCGACCCTGTACCGCGATAACTACCGGCTGTTGCTGGACATGGCGGCCCAGCAATCCAAAACCACAGCCCAGGTCGATTGGGAGTCCTTCAAGTACGTGTTGACGCTGGTGGTTAACACGGCCGCGATGTTTGCCCCCGGAAAACTGAGCCTGCCCATTGTGGTCTGGCAGGGGCTGGGCCTGCTGCGCGAAGGCGTCAGTGCAGCCAGGCAGGGCAGGTGGGCGGAGTCTGTCAGCGAGTTCGCCATGTCGCTGGTTCTGCTGGCGACGACCCGCCGAGCCTGGCACTCAGTGATTCGCTCGGTTGACGCCGTTTCGGCGCACGACCTGGAACCTTTCCCTGCTGCAATACCGCGCTCCGATGTGCAGTTTCAAGGTTCGGCCTCTGGATTGGCCTCACTGCGTGCCAACCAGGTGGCGCTGATGGACTTGACGTTTGACGCGCAGACCCGGATTTACAGCGATCCGCCATCCGGTCTCCATTACATACAGCTGAGTGGGCAGGTGTACCGCGTACTGGCGTGGCGCAATCGCTGGCGACTCTATCTGGACGATGTGCGAGAGGGCCCGCTGATCAAGCTCAATACAGATCAACAGTGGGAGATCGATGTGAATGAGCCGCTGTTGGGGGGCGGCCCCGTCGCTTCGACGATGAGCGGGTACGGAACATTAGCGGCTAACGCCCTGACCTATGAGATTCAGGCAATCGGCATGGACAGCATCCAGCGGCGCTTCCCGGATAAGGCATTGAGCATCCGTAAAGCGCATGAGTTGGCTACCACGTATTTGCAGCGCACTACTCAAGCGCTGCATGACTTGCATGCACCCGGCAGTGCGAACAGAAGGAATCGGGAGTTTTTGCAACATTTCTTCGACCTGGACGCATTGGTGCCTGCTCACCTTGAGCGCGTTCAGTCTGGTGTGGATGCGCTGCTGGCGCGCTTCCTTCACCCCGACCTGTCGCCCGCGACTTCGCCAAAATATGTGGTGTGCCGCTCGCGATTCAACTCAACGGCTTCGGCGTTTGTGAACCGTGCTGACAGTTCAAGGCGGATCTACCTGACCGATGAGTTCTTTTCCACCCTGTTCGAGCAGCCCTATGCGCTGACTCATCCGTATTTAAAAGCCGCGTCGCCACCCTTTCCGGTGAGTCAGCAAATGCGCGCCTCATTTTTGCTGCACGAGCTTACCCATGAGGTTCTGGAAACAGAGGACATTCATTATTTGAACCCCGGGTTTCCGTATCTGGACTTGATAGACACCGATCTGCCGTTTGGCCGCTACCTTCAGGATCTGATAGTCGAGATTCAGAAAATCCATTCCCCGCACGTCCCAACCGAGAACCTTTTTCAGGAACTCAACCCCGAAACCATGGGGTGGAAAGACATCCCCAATGGCACCGCCAAAAGTCGTCTCCTGGAGATTGCGGGTGTGAGCACGCTGGACCAGGCACGTTTGGTCTTTAGAAATGACTCGATCAAACGTGTAGAACTGATGCTGGCCAATGCCGATTCGCTGGTGCTGTTGATTGTTCATTTGGGGCGCCTTTACCCGGTCTTGTCATAGGCCGTGGGTGCCGGGCAAGTGAACGGCACGGGCATTCCGTCCGGCAAGCTTTTCATGCGCCGGTCCAAAGCAGGCATAATGCGCGACCCGCAATAGCGCATTGCCTGCTCTGGATTGATCCTTGACCTTGCCACCTGAGTTCCCTGTCACGACGCCTGTGCGCCCTTCGGGTTGCCCGGGGCTATTGCGCATTGTCCAGGCGATGGATGGCGGAATTTGTCGCGTCAAACTCGCAGGCGGATTAATCACCGCATCACAAGCGCTAGCCGTGGCTGACGTGGCGCAGCGGTATGCCAGCGGGGTTATCGAAGCGACCAATCGTAGCAACCTGCAAATTCGGGGTGTGGGGCCGGCGCATGCAGCGCTGATTAAACCACTGCTGGACGCGGGCTTAGGGCCGGCGAACGCCGCCAGTGACGACGTGCGCAACCTGATGCTCAGCCCCGCAGCGGGGA
The DNA here is from genome assembly GCF_012985765.1 of Pseudomonas sp. WS 5071. NCBI lineage: Bacteria > Pseudomonadati > Pseudomonadota > Gammaproteobacteria > Pseudomonadales > Pseudomonadaceae > Pseudomonas > Pseudomonas sp. WS 5071. Next base: position 182,170 of record NZ_JAAQWY010000001.1, read on the forward strand.
TTGATCCGCAACAGGTGGTCGACACGTGGCCCTTGGCGCGTCAGGTTCTCGCCAGCCTAGAAAGCACACCGCGCTATGCCGAATTGTCGGCCAAATTTGCCGTGCAACTGGACGGCGGCGAAGCGCTGGCGATGCTGGAACATCATCACGACCTGTGGTTATCGGCTTATGAATGCGAGGGCCAGCGCCTGTTGGCCTTCGGCCTTGCGGGCAGCCCGGCGCAGGATGCAGCGTTGGGCTGCGTGCCTGTCGAACAGGGGCATGAGCTGGTGATGGCCGTCCTGTCGTTGTTTCTCGATGTAGCGCGTCCCGAGCAAACACGCATGCGCCACCTGTTCAAGGAGCGGGCGGTTACAGACTTTGTCGAGCAACTGGCGCAGCGAATCAGCGTGGCAATCGTCCCTGCGTACACGTGGCATCGTGAGGCCAGGGGCGGGCAATCGCCCATCGGCTGTTATCCACAGCGTGAACCGAACCGGGTTTACGTAGGGGCCGCCCCGGCGTTGGGTCGACTCGATGCCGCCATGCTCAGCGGGCTGGCGAGGATTGCCACTCGCTATGGCGACGGCACGTTGCGATTTACCCCGTGGCAAAGCGTAATCGTCCCAAATGTGCGCACCGATCAAGGGGCGCTGGTCACTCAAGCGCTGCAAACACTGGGTTTGCTGTGTGATGCGCACAACCCGCTGACGCAACTGATTGCCTGCACCGGCTCCAGTGCTTGTGCCAAAGGGCTGGCCGATACCAAGCAGGATGCGCGTCGTCTCGCACACTTGATGGCTGTGCCACAGAACATTCACCTGACGGGATGCCAGCGCTCTTGCGCGGCGGCCCATGTGGTCCCGGTCACGTTGCTGGCCGTGGCGCCCGGTCATTACGACCTCTATTTACGTGACCCGCAGCACGCCGGATTCGGTGTGCTGCGTGAGCGCAACCTTACTATTGAAGCGGCGGGCGCCTGGCTTGAAGCCCGTCAACGGAGCAACACCCATGATTGATTACATCCGCGACGGTCAAGAGATCTATCGCAACTCGTTCGCCATCATTCGTGCCGAGGCCAACCTCGACAACATCCCGGCGGACCTTGAAAAACTGGCCGTGCGGGTGATTCATGCGTGCGGCATGGTCGATGCCGTCGACGACCTGCGCTTCTCACCGGGTGCGGGCAAGGCCGGGCGCGACGCGCTGGCCGCCGGTGCACCGATTTTGTGTGATGCGCGCATGGTGCTTGAAGGCGTGACCCGCACGCGTTTGCCGGCCCACAACAAAGTGATTTGCACGCTCAAGGAAGAGGGTGTTGCCGAGATGGCGCTGGAGAAGGGCAACACCCGCTCAGCTGTCGCCCTTGAGCTGTGGCGTCCGTACCTCGAAGGCAGCGTTGTAGTGATCGGCAACGCGCCGACCGCCCTGTTTTATCTGCTTGAGATGATCGACGCAGGTGCGCCCAAACCGGCGCTGATCCTGGGCTTCCCGGTGGGTTTTGTCGGCGCCGCCGAATCCAAGGCCATGCTCGCCGCGGACAGCCGTGGCGTACCGTTTGTAATCATGCAAGGCCGTCGTGGTGGCAGTGCAATGGCAGCGGCTGCAGTTAACGCCTTGGCGACGGAGATCGAGTGATGGTGCAACCAGGACGTTTGATCGGACTGGGCGTAGGGCCCGGTGATCCTGAGCTGATTACGGTCAAGGCGTTGCGCCTGCTGCGCGAGTCGCCCGTGGTGGCGTATTTCGTTGCCAAAGGTAAAAAAGGCAACGCGTTCGGCATTATCGAAGCGCACTTGCAAGGTGCGCAAACGCTGATGCCATTGGTGTACCCGGTGACCACTGAAGCCTTACCGGCGCCGTTGTCGTACGAACAAGTGATTAGCGATTTTTACGATCACGCTGCGGTTGAGGTGGCGCAGCATCTGCAAGCAGGGCGTGATGTGGCGGTGATCTGCGAAGGCGACCCGTTCTTTTACGGCTCATATATGTATCTGCATGACCGACTGGCGCAACAATTTGAGGCTGAAGTCGTGCCCGGTGTTTGCTCGATGCTGGGCGGCGCGTCGGTGCTGGGCGTGCCGCTGGTGTACCGCAATCAGAGCCTGTCAGTGCTCTCGGGGGTACTGCCTCATGAAGAACTCAAGCGTCGTCTGGCGGATGCTGATGCTGCGGTCATCATGAAGCTGGGGCGAAATTTCCATAAGGTGCGTGAAGTATTGAGCGAGCTTGGCCTGGCCGAGCGCGCGTTGTATGTGGAACGCGCCACCATGAGCAATCAGAAAATCGTCCCGTTCAATGACGTGGACCCGATGTCATCGCCGTATTTCTCGCTGATTATCGTGCCCGGCGAACGGTGGCAAGGATGAACCGCCCAGCTGCGGCCATTGTGATCCTTGGCAATGGCAGCCTCGCGACTGCCCGGCGTATCCAGCAGCTGTACCCGAGTTCGCTGATTCATGGTTTGGCCGAGCGGGTTGATGGCGCGGACCGGGTATACAGCGACTTTGGCGCCAACCTGCGTCAGTTGTACCAACAGGACACGCCCATCATTGCCCTGTGTGCGGCGGGCATTGTGATTCGCACGCTCGCGCCGTTGTTGTTGGAGAAAGGCGCAGAGCCGCCGGTGCTGGCGGTGGCAGAAGATGCCAGCGCCGTGGTCCCCTTGTTGGGTGGCCTGAGCGGTGTGAACGATCTGGCTCGGGAAATCGCTGCCGGGCTGGGCATTGCACCGGCGATTACGACCAGCGGAGAACTGCGGTTTGGCACCTGCCTGCTAAACCCGCCGAGCGGCTATGCCTTGGGTGATCTGGAGCTGGGCAAGCGCTTTGTGTCAGACCTGCTGGCCGGGGAATCCGTGCGCATCGAAGGGGACGCGCCCTGGTTGGACAGTGCGCAACTGCCCCAACACCGGGACGCGCGTCTGGCGATTCATGTGGGCAGCGAAGCGCGCGAGCCTGTGGCGGACGAGTTGCGGATTTACCCGCGCAATGTGCTGGTGAAAGTCAACGCCGTGGTGTCAGCGCAAACCGTTGGCGACGTGCTGCGCGAAGCGAAGGTCGCTTGGCAATCCCTGGCGTGCGTCGTGGCCGACGACCCCCTGATGGCTGACACCCAACTGCGTGAAGTGGCCACTGAACTGGGTGTGCCGCTACGCTTTGCAACTGACGATGATGAGTTTGCCGAGCAGTCAGTCGCCTGGGGTGAGCCTGTGAATGCTGTGACCGTGGGGGTGGCGCCCGCGCCACTGGTCATTGAGCGACTGGGACGTGCGCGTGGACGCCTGGCCGTCATCGGGTTGGGGCCAGGCGCTGCGGAGCTGATGGTGCCCGCCGTCAAGGCCGAGCTGGAACGGGCCAACGACGTGTTGGGCTATGAAACTTATGTGCGCATGGCCGGGCCGTTCCGTGACGATCAAGTGATGCACTGCACCGACAACCGCGAAGAAATGCAGCGAGCCCGGCATGCCTTTGAGCTGGCGGCCCAAGGGCGCTCAGTGGTGGTGGTGTCGTCTGGTGATCCTGGTGTGTTTGCCATGGCAGCAGCCGTACTGGAAGCGCTGCACGAGTCCAACAATCCGCTCTGGCACAGCGTTGACCTGGAAATCCTGCCGGGCGTGTCGGCCTCGCTGGCGACGGCGGCGCAGGCCGGAGCGCCATTGGGGCATGACTTCTGCGTGATGTCGCTTTCGGACAACCTCAAGCCATGGGCCATCATCGAAAAACGTCTGGACCTGGCGGCCGAGGCGGATCTGGCGCTGGCGTTCTACAACCCGATTTCCCGCTCACGCCCCTGGCAGCTAGGTGTGGCACTGGACATCGTCGCCCGTCATCGTCTGCCTGCTACGCCGGTCGTCTTGGGTCGCGATATCGGCCGTCCGGGCCAGACGCTACGTGTCACGACCCTTGGCGCGTTGACCCCGGATCAGGTGGACATGCGCACCATGGTCATCATTGGTTCGTCGACGACATGCGCATTCCGTCGTGCTGACGGACTGGAATGGGTCTACACGCCGCGTTGGTATGGGCAAAAGCCCTGACGTACTGAATAAATGGCCTCTTTAATGAGGCCATTTTTTTATAAACGGTAATGTTTTGCCATCCTGATGCCTTAACACTGTCGGAATATTCGTCAGTGTGCGTCAAATAAGTCTATGAGGCTTACTGGCTTTTATTAGTTTGGCAGTGTGAATAACTCTTATGCTGGCTATATAAAGTTTGATTCAGGTGGAGTGCGTGGCAAAAGCACGTGTGCGAAGGGGGAGAAGTCGATTAAGTTAGCTGTAATGAACGCGATTTAAGCGTCATTGCTTCTAATGCGAAGGATTCGGTTGACGGGCAGGCCATTGGAAAGTGTTCAGGGCGTTGGTTCGGCGCTGTACGAAAAGTAATGTCACAAACACGGCATCGCACAAACCGTTGAGCATCAATCGACCATCGGCTCTCGTGCGCCCGCCACGGCGAGGTTGTTCGACTATATCTGCAACCAAACCCCAGGGTACATCAAGGTAGTCGGGGCGACTCTCCAGTCCAGTCTGATAAGTGCTGTCTTATTGTTCTATTCAGGGATAAACGTCGGATGGAGTTGATCGGGGTGGGAAGCAGAGTTTTAGTAATGCGTGTTTCTGTAATATTAAGTATGGAACCCTTTTTGTATTGTAGAAAAAGCAGGCTATGTTTTATTTAACGGGTCGGGAAGGCTCGCTAAATAAAATTAAATGGAGTGATTGTATGATTATTAGTGAAGGCGTTGCTGTCACAGACCAAGAAGCCGAACAGTTTTTTAATGCATTGCCAGTCAAGCAAAAAATGCAGTTTTTAACGACGCCTGAATCGCCAAACGTGGCAGGCGAGGCAAAAGAAGAAACTGCGCTGGTCGGGAAGGAAACGCCAATCGTTATTGCATTTGCTGATGGTGTGGCGCGTGAGAAGCGTGAGGCGGTTATGAATATTGCCCAGCTCGCTGAATCTCATGCCGATACACAAGCAAACCGTAAAACCAATGCCCTGGCATGGTACGAGGCTTACCATGAAGCAATGAAGTATTGTGGTTGGACCTTCACGAATTATATATACACCACCCATGATACGAAGAATGTCAATGTCACCATGGACAGTCTCGTTTTGGAAATAGTTGCTATGGCTGCAGGGGCGAATGCCGCAGCGATCGTTCCTTTGCTGGGTAAAGTCTTCGATAGAATCAAAAAAGATAATGCCATCATCACCTTGTTTGATAACAACAGTAAGGGCAGTAGCGTAGGCAGTTGTCAGATCATGCCGTGCATGGAGTCTGAGGGCGGTATTGCAGTGACTGTCCTGGCCGGTCTGGAATGTACTTTTAACTCCTCCGAAGGCGGTGCCTGGTTCTGGAAGTGGAAGGCTTCGAGTCTGAGTGTTCAAAAAGCGGCGACTCAGATGAACCTGAACTTTGAATCGTATAAGCGCCGTGAGCACCATATACTCGGTCAGCTGGATAAGTCTTCTGATGAGTTTTTTGCAAAAATAAATATGAAATAATTCGTCAGCGGGGCGGCATTTTATAGTGTCGCCTCGTTCATTAGCGCTTTGTCCGAATAGGGGGCTACATGGAGTACAAGCTCAAAGTCGTATCAGGGCAGTTAATTTTTTTACCGGATAACTTACCTGTACCGTTTGAAAGTGATCTTGCCTGTTCGCAATTGTTTATGCAGTTTTACGCGGACGGTAGAGCTGACAGATTCTCTTCGCTCGGCAGCTGGGATCAACGTATTGGTGAGGCGCGCGTACAGACGAAGTGGATAACAACGCTTTCGCAGAATGTTGATGTAAAGCCAAGTGAGGATGCTTTTTTGACGTGCTCTCTGTGGTATCAGAGCTAATTAATCACGCGCACGCTATTAACCCCGGGGTTTCACTGGAGCTGCTGCGCGATGGGCTAAAGGCTTTAATGTGTGACGCGCGGGCGCAGAAAGTGTTTTTTGATTCAGTATTCAAGCGTTCTGTCTCTGATCTGACCCCGAATGATCAAGATTCTTTAAATGTTTCTTTCCTGCTCAGTGTGCTCAATCCTCATAATCAGTTGTTAACGGTTCAGGTTCGTATGAGCGTTCATGGGGATCTGGGCGCAAGTATTTTTATTCGGCCCTTAGAGGGAAAAGAACTGATTGGCACGCCCTCGCTGACGGTATCAAGTGCTGAGTTGAATGCGCGTATGTACGAAAAGGTCAGAGGTAATATAAATGCTTTTGTGAAAGATGTAGCAGCCGATCAGATTGTCGACGTGGCGATTAATTAAAGTATCGGGCTGTTTAATCGAGTAGATACCCCCTCTACCCCGCGCAACGAATAGGGATGGAACAGAAATGTGATTTGCCGAGCCCGGCGGGTTTGCGCGGCAACTTATTTAAAGCACACGTGCTGCAAAGGAACATACTGAATGAGTAATCGCGTCGTTATGGTCGGTGGTAGTCTTCTTTCATTTGTTGACGGATTCTCGCCCCAAGAACAACAGGATATTATGGACAGCCTTGCACTTGCTCAATACAGTGCAGACAAGAACGTAAAGCCGAACAGTCCTCTTACGGACTGGTTCGACTTGTTCTGTGATAGCTTGCTGGATGTTGGGTGGGAGGTTGATGAAGATGTGCTGCCCCACGCTCCGAAAGCGGGCATATTTTATAGTTTGGAAGAGGCTGTTTTAGATGACCTTAAACACGTTAAGCAAGCATCGCTTCGCGCAGCACTTAAACATTCAATTGAGATGTTGAGGCTGGATAAAGCGTCTCAAGAAATATTTGAAAGCCGTAATCGTAAAAACTCAATGGCCCATTACCAGTTTGTTCCTTGCGAGCCGCGTAACGAATTGGGGAGTTTTATATTCATAAGCGGGATGAGGGTTACAACACGCATCGAGCTCGATAATATTTTTTTCAACAACGAAAAAATTCAGACGGATGCTGCTTTGGATGTACAAACAGCCTGGGCAGGGTTTTATTTGAAGACTGAAGCCTATGACCCATACCGGGAAACTGTCCTGCAAAAGTTGAGTGAAATTGGCGATGAATTTTTCAGAAACCTGAAGCATTAAGGCCGCAGCTACGTTGTGCAGAGCAATAAGTAAGCGCTCAAGGCACCAGATACCCTTTAACCCCGGTAAAGATGATCTGTGCTGCAAGCGCGCATACGAATAGACCCATCAAGCGACTGACAATCTGCAGCCCCTGTTCCCCCAGAATGCGTTCAATACGGTTAGACAGGTACAGCACGATTCCGACCGTGAGGCTGGCCAGCGCGATGCTGGTAATTGCCATGAGTTTGTCGTCCCAGTGCGGCTGGGTAATCCCCATCACCAATAATGCACCGATCGTCCCCGGGCCGACCGTCAACGGGATAGTGAGTGGAACGATGGTGACGTCCTGCTGCACGTTGTCTGTCTGCACTGCCGACTTGCCTTGAGCCATGCCCAGTGCCGAGATGAACAGCACACTGCCGGCGCCGATGCGGAACGCATCAACCGTGATCCCGAAGACGTTGAATATCGTGCGCCCGAACAGGTACAGCAACACGCTGGAGATCAGGGTTGCCAGAGCGACTTTCCAGGCCAGACGGCGACGTTCCTTGTTCGAGTAACCCCGCGTCAGGCTGATAAAGCACGACAGCACGAAGAACGGGCTGTAGAGCACCAGCATCTTCAAATACACACTGAACAGTATATGGAGCATGGTATGGGCTCACATCGAGGGAAGGCGCCGAAAGTCTATCAGGCGGTTGGAAATCTGTCGGCAAACTCACCCTTAATGTAGCGAGGGCGATTGTTCCTGAGATTGACGCAGCTCACGTTGTGCAACCCAATATTCGACCAGTTCGCGCAGTTGCGAAAGTTCCACCGGTTTGGCCATGTGACCGTCCATGCCAGCCTGACGGGCGCGATCTTTATGTTCGGTCAGGATGTGAGCGGTCAATGCCACAACGGGCGTGCGTACCCGTTGGTTGCTGACTTCCCACGCCCGCAATTGTTCAGTGGCCGAGAAGCCATCCAGCACCGGCATTTCGCAATCCATGAGCACCAGATCATAGCGTTCGGCCTTCATGGCTTTCAGTGCCTCGGCGCCATTGCAGGCAGTGTCGGGTTGCAAATTGAGTTTGCCGAGCATGCCGCGAATCACTTTGGTGGAAATGTTGTTGTCCTCAGCCACCAGGATCCGGAAGTCACTTGGAACGGTGGTGGGCGACGTGGGCTTGCCCGGCACGGGTTTACTGAGGGCCTGACCTTTATTGCGTTGGCTGAGCTCATCGGCCAACGTTGTTTTCAGGGTGTAACCGGCCACTGGTTTTGCCAGGATGCGTTTGATCCCGCAGTTTCGCGCAATGATTTTGCTCGGCGCATTACTGATGCCTGTGAGCATGACCAGCAGAATGTCGTGATTGAGGCTCGGGTCTTCCTTGATCTTGGCCGCCAACTGCATTCCCGTCATGCCCGGCATGTTCTGGTCGAGCAAGACGATATCGAAATAGTCACGCAAGTGAGCCTTGGTCCGCAGCAGTGCCAGGGCTTCTTTGCCAGACGCTGCGGCATTGACGTTCAAACCCCAAGCGGTGCATTGCTGCACCAATACTTTGCGGCAGGTGTCGTTGTCGTCGACCACCAGCACGCGTGCGCCCTTGAGCGGGCTGTCGAGGTCCGAGGTCTGGTGTTCCAGGTGCTGAGGGTCCAGCGGCAAGGTCATCCACAGGCTGCTGCCTTTGCTCTGGCCGGGTTTGATGCCGAACTCGCCGCCCATCAGCATGATCAATTGCCGTGCAATCACCAGCCCCAGATGCCCGCCAAGACGTGTGGCGGCGAGGAAGTTCTTGCTGTGTAACTCCGCGTGCAGCAGGGCGTCGCGTTCCTGCTCATCCATGGGCTGGCCAGAATCTTGAACGGTGATGCGCAGGCGTGGCGGGTCGCTTCGTTCTTCGAGTGCCACAACGATGAGGATTTCGCCTTCGTCGGTCTTCTTTAGCGCGCTTTCGAGCAGGCTCAGTAACGTCTGGCGCAAGCGGGTAGGGTCGCCGCTGATGACACGCGGCACTTGCGGCTGAATAAAACTGATGAGTTCAACGTTCTGCTGCTCAGCTTTGGTGCGGAAAATGCTCAGGCAGTCATCAATCAGGGCATTGAGGTCAAACTGAACGTCATCCAGCTCGATTTGCCCGGACTCCAGCTTGGAGATGTCGAGGATCTCGTTAATCAGCGTCAGCAGCTCGTTGCCAGCGCTGTGAATGGTTTGCACGTAGTCCCGCTGTTTGACGGACAGCGGCGTACCCAGCAGCAGCTCGGTCATGCCCAGCACGCCGTTCATCGGGGTGCGGATCTCATGGCTGATCTTGGCCAGAAACTCGGCCTTGGCATTGACTTCGGCGTTACTGGCCGCCAGTTCGCGGCTGATGCTGAATGCGTCTTCAGTGATGCTTCGATTGCGCTCACTCAACGCCAGGCTCATCAGGAAGCCGCTGACGCAGACGATAAACATCAACGCCATGACCAACTCTTGCGGTGCGATCAGGGTCAGGCCCAGCAGGGCGGGCAGAATCACCAATGTGCCGAGATTGAAAATGGCAATGGCCACCACGAACAGGCGTGCCGGGCGATAGCCTTTTTGCAGGTGATAGACCGACACCAACAAGATGCTCAGGCTCGCCAGGGCGACCAGGACGTAGGTCATTACGTTCAGGGGCAAGCCGTCGATGAACAGTAACAGCAGGCCGCCGAGGGCGATGATGAGGATGTCGGCCAGCAGTAGCCTGTTGAGCGGATGCGGGCCGCGGGACGAGAAAAAACTGTAGGCGAACATCAGCCCGCAAGGCGCTGTCAGCAGAAGCGCCAGATAAGCGCCGGGGGTTTGCGCGCCATGCCACTCGGGCAGCCAGGGTCCTAGCAGGTTCAGGAACAGCGCAGAACTGGTGAGCAGCAGCCCTTCACAGATTGCCAGCCACAGGCTGCTGATCGAGCGGGTGAACGCAAAGCGTGTGAGGTTGTGCAGTATCAGCATCAGCAGGCAACCGAGCATCAAGCCGTACATCAAGGGCTTACCTTGATTGGCCGCCAGCATGACAGCCGTGTCGAGGGTGATGTACGGGCGCAACTGATGGTCGGAAACCAGCCGTAAGTAGACGTCGAGCGTACGGCTGCTCTGGGGCAGCGGCAGCATGTAGTCGCTGCTTGGCAAGGGTTTGTCGGCTTGGGTCAGGCTGTTGCCGGCGGTGACTTCTTCGATCAGTTTCTGATCGTCGAGCACATACAGGTCCAGCCGGGACACATCGGGCGCAAATACCCTCAGGATTTGTTCGTGTTTGTCCGGCACCAGCCGGAACCGCAGCCACAGTGCTTCGCCCGGCTCAGCGGCTTTAAGCTGATCGAGTTCAATGGGGCTGAATTGAGTGGCAAATCGTGGCGAATGTACATCGCTGATTTGCAGGGTGCCCTGGGGATCTGACAGCACTGACCAATTGCTGCCCTGAGCAGCATGTGCCGGCAGTAAAACAAGTAAAACGGTCAATAAACTGACAAAAAAACCAGTGGCGATCCTGAGCCAGCGCACGGCGAAATCCCTTCGTAGAGTAAAGCCTAAAGATAACTATGCGCGGCGCAGGAATAGTTAGGCAAGGGTGAGATGCCCTTGCCTATCCATATGGATTGCTTATTCCGTACGGTCGCCACGTTCGCGTGCAATTGCACGATAACCAATGTCATTACGGTAGAAACAGCCATCCCATTCGATGGCTTTGGCCAGCGCGTAAGCGTGCTGCTGGGCCGCTTCCACGGTGTCGCCCATGGCCGTTGCACACAGTACACGACCACCGGCTGTGACCACTTCGTGCGCAGCATTCAACGCCGTACCGGCATGGAATACCTTGCCTTCAAGCTTCGCCGCAGCGTCCAGACCGTGAATCACCGCCCCTTTAGCGTAATCGCCCGGGTAACCGCCGGCTGCCAGGACAATGCCCAGACTTGGACGCGGGTCCCATTGCGCTTCAACCTTGTCCAGTGCCTGAGCCAGGGCAGCTTCGATCAGCAACACCAGGCTCGACTGCAGACGCAGCATCACCGGTTGGGTTTCTGGGTCGCCAAAACGGCAATTGAATTCGATGACCTTAGGGTTGCCAGCTTTGTCGATCATCAGGCCTGCATACAGGAAGCCAGTGTAGACATTGCCTTCTTCGGCCATGCCGCGAACGGTCGGCCAGATCACCTGATCCATCACGCGCTGGTGAACCTCGGCGGTCACCACCGGAGCAGGCGAGTACGCGCCCATGCCACCGGTGTTCGGGCCAGTGTCCGCATCGCCAACGCGCTTGTGGTCCTGGCTGGTTGCCATAGGCAATACGTTCTTGCCGTCGACCATCACGATGAAACTGGCTTCCTCGCCGTCGAGGAACTCTTCGATTACCACACGCGAACCCGCTTCGCCAAAGGCGTTGCCGGCCAACATGTCGCGCACGGCGTCTTCGGCTTCGGCCAGGGTCATGGCCACGATCACGCCTTTGCCTGCAGCCAGGCCGTCGGCCTTGATCACGATCGGCGCGCCGACTTTTTGCAGATAGGCCAGCGCCGGTTCGATTTCGGTGAAGTTCTGGTAATCGGCGGTCGGGATCTTGTGACGCGCCAGGAAATCCTTGGTGAACGCCTTGGAGCCTTCCAGCTGTGCCGCGCCTGCGGTAGGGCCAAAGCAGTCCAGGCCACGGGAGCGGAACAGATCGACCACGCCTGCCACCAGCGGCACTTCCGGGCCCACGATGGTCAGGGAAACGTTCTTCTCGGCAAAGTCGGCCAGTTGCTCAAGGGCCAGCACGTCGATGGCGACGTTTTCGCACTTGGCTTCAATGGCTGTACCGGCATTGCCCGGGGCTACGAACACTTTTGCAACGCGTGGGTCCTGAGCGACTTTCCAGGCCAGTGCGTGTTCGCGGCCACCGCTGCCAATGATCAAAACATTCATTTCAAAAACCTCGGATGACGCTGAATTCTAATGAGAGCCCAAAACGCTTGACGCTTCAGGAGCCCGTACTGAGACCGGTCGATGCAGGCGGAGTCGACCTTGGTGAGCGCAGTCGCCTGTTGGCAATACACATCATCGAGGTCGGCCCCTGCGCAGCAGAGGCCGGGTTCAGAACGGTCGTCGCCTAATTAATGACGGAAATGGCGCATGCCGGTGAACACCATGGCAATACCGGCTTCATCAGCCGCGGCGATGACTTCGTTGTCGCGCATCGAACCGCCTGGCTGGATCACCGCAGTAATGCCGGCTTTGGCTGCATTGTCGATGCCGTCACGGAACGGGAAGAACGCGTCCGAGGCCATGACCGCGCCCTGAACCTGCAAACCTGCGTGCTCGGCCTTGATGGCTGCAATGCGTGCCGAGTTGACGCGGCTCATCTGGCCAGCGCCCACGCCGATGGTCTGACGGCCCTTAGCGTAAACAATGGCATTGGACTTCACGTATTTGGCCACTTTCCAGGCAAAGATCAGGTCGTGGATCTCTTGTTCGGTCGGTGCGCGTTGGGTCACGACTTTCAGGTCTTCGCTGCCGATCATCTCGATGTCGCGACTTTGAACCAGCAGACCACCATTCACACGCTTGAAGTCCCACGCCGGGGCGCGGTTCTCGCTCCACTGGCCGCAAGCCAGCAGGCGCACGTTGGCTTTGGCGGCCACGATGGCGCGGGCTTCTTCGCTGACGGACGGGGCGATGATGACTTCAACGAACTGACGCTCAACGATGGCTTTGGCCGTTTCGGCGTCCAGCTCGCGGTTGAAGGCGATAATGCCGCCGAACGCAGACTCGGTATCTGTGGCGTAGGCCAGTTCGTAAGCCTGACGGATGCCGCCTTCGGCGTCCGGGCTTACGGCAACGCCACACGGGTTGGCGTGCTTGACGATCACGCAGGCTGGTTTGACGAAACTCTTCACGCATTCCAGCGCAGCGTCGGTATCGGCCACGTTGTTGAACGACAGCTCTTTGCCTTGCAGCTGGGTAGCCGTGGCGATGCTGACTTCGGCCGGTTTGGCCTCCACGTAGAACGCCGCTTTCTGGTGCGGGTTCTCGCCGTAGCGCATTTCCTGCGCTTTGATGAACTGGCTGTTGAAGGTGCGCGGGAACTGGCCGCGGTCTTCGGTGCTCAGGGTGTCAGCCGTCTGGTTTATGGTGCCCAAATAGTTGGCGATCATGCCGTCGTAGGCCGCCGTGTGTTCGAACGCCTTGAGCATCAGGTCGAAGCGCTGGGCGTACGTCAGGCCGCCGGCCTTGAGGTTTTCCAGCACATTGGCGTAGTCGCTGGCATTGACCACGATGGCGACGTCTTTGTGGTTCTTGGCCGCAGAGCGCACCATGGTCGGGCCGCCAATGTCGATGTTCTCGATGGCGGTCGGCAGGTCGCAACCGGGCTTGTTGATCGTTGCTTCGAAGGGGTAGAGGTTGACCGCAACCAGATCGATCGGCTTGATGCCGTGCTCGTTCATGATGTCATCGTCAATACCGCGACGGCCCAGGATGCCGCCGTGGATTTTCGGGTGCAGGGTTTTCACCCGGCCGTCCATCATTTCCGCGAAGCCGGTGTAATCGGCGACTTCAACTGCGGCCACACCGTTGTCTTGCAACAACTTGAATGTACCGCCAGTGGACAGGATCTCGACGCCGAGGGCTTCCAGTTCACGGGCGAAATCAAGGATTCCGGTTTTGTCGGAAACGCTGATTAGAGCGCGGCGGATCGGCAGGCGGGTAGTCTGATCGGTCATCTCGATTTCCATCAAAAGCAAAGGAGTCAGCAAAAAAGGCGGCCCGTTTTACGAGGACGCCTTTCAGGTTTGATTGAATGCTTACAGCAGATCGTACTGTTTGAGTTTCTTGCGCAGGGTGCCGCGATTGAGCCCCAGCATCTCGGAAGCCTTGGTCTGGTTGCCCTTGACGTAGTTCATGACGCATTCGAGCAAGGGGGCCTCGACTTCGGAAAGAACCAGGTTGTACACGTCCGTGACTTCAGCGCCCTCCAGGTGGGCGAAATAGTTGTGCAGCGCCTTTTCGACACTCCCGCGAAGGGTCTGGCCTTCTTCGCTCGGTGTATTGAGGTGCTGTTTCAAATTGACGTTGTCGCTCACGGGCGTTGTTCCACTCACTAATGTCTCGGTCATCATCGTCATGCGGCCACCCATCCTTCGTCCCCTGTCCCCAGGCTCTTGTGTCGTTCGGCGAAAAACGCCTGAACGTTGGCGCATTGTGCTTCCGTATCTTCTAAACGATTGAAGTGGGCGCGAAACTCCTTGGCGCCCGGCAAGGTTGCGAGATACCAGCCGACATGCTTGCGGGCAATGCGAACGCCCAACACCTCCCCATAGAAGGCATGCAATGCGGCCAGATGCTCTAGCAGAATACGTTCCACTTCGCTCATCTCCGGTGCCGGCAATAGCTGCCCGGTACGCAGAAAATGATCCACTTCGCGGAAAATCCAGGGCCGCCCTTGAGCCGCCCTGCCTATCAACAGTCCATCTGCGCCGGTCGCGTCGAGGACGTGACGGGCCTTGTGGGGTGAATCGATGTCGCCGTTGGCAAAGACCGGAATCGACACCGCCTGCTTGATCGCGGCGATGGTGTCGTACTCCGCTTCACCGGTGTAGAGGTCAGCACGGGTTCTGCCGTGAACCGCCAGTGCTGTGATGCCGGCCTGTTCGGCGATTTTTGCCACGGTAAGGCCGTTTTTGTTGTCCCGGTCCCAGCCGGTACGGATCTTCAGGGTGACCGGCACATCAACCGCAGCCACGACAGCCTGCAGGATCTCGTTCACCAATGCTTCGTCTTTCAGTAGCGCGGAGCCGGCAGCCTTGTTGCAGACCTTTTTTGCCGGGCAACCCATGTTGATATCAATGATCTGTGCGCCCAGTTCCACATTGGCCCTGGCGGCGTCTGCCAGCATGTGCGCATCACCGCCGGCGATCTGTACCGAACGGGGCTCGGGATCACCGTCGTGAATCATGCGCAGGCGCGATTTACGGCTGTTCCAGAGACTCATGTCACTGGTGACCATTTCCGAAACAACCAGGCCTGCACCCATTCGTCGGCAAAGCTGACGAAAGGGCTGATCGGTGACACCCGCCATCGGGGCGAGGATCAAACCGTTGTGCAATGTATATGGGCCGATGCGTACCGCCGACATAGGACTTCCCTGTTGTGGGGCCGGATCTTGGGAGTTCGAAAAAGGGTTGGCATGATACCCGCTCTCGATGACCGGATAAAGACGCAATTGGATAAAAATTGAACAGCGGGCCAATGCAAGAGTCGCCTATGGAGGCGCTAAAAGCAGGTCGCTGTTCAGGGGGGGGCTCAAGCGTTCGGCCAAAAAAGCGGGCTTTTCATTCCGGAGAATGAAAACTCAAGCTGTAATTCACCGCTTTTGGCCCCGGATCCAGAATATCCAGTGCCACGTGGATCGGGGTTTGAGGTGGCATTTCAGCCTTGTCCGCCATGTCCCCGCTCAGGTACTCGCCGGGTTTGAAACGACGACTGGCAATCATTTTTCCGTTGAGGTCCGCAAAACGCAGCTCCAGCAAGGGGAAAGGTTGCGAAAAGGGCGCGCGGTTATAGAGGATCGCATCGACCACCAGCGCTCCGGCAAACTCAGGGTAACTGCGCACGACCAGATTGCTGCTTTTGATGCGGTCGATGTCAACCTTGGACGGCACGGTGCAACCGAGAGTCGGGCACAGTTGCTGGAAAATCGGGCGGTATTGGTCCTGGCGGGCTAGTTCTTCAAAGTGGTAGGCAATGTATTGGCCGCCCAGCGCAGCGGCGGCCACCAATACCAGCAATAACCACAACAGGCGCTTGCCCCAGGGTGTGCGGCGTTTTTGCCAGTCGAGGTGCAGTGGATCGTCGACCAGGTTTTGCAGAACCTCTTCTCGTACCCCAGGTTCGTGCCGCTTGCGTTTGTCCTTGAGGACAGATGGCGGCGCCAATGGCTCGTCGTCATCGTCATCATCCACGGCCGACAGGTGCATCAGCGGCGGCTCCGAATCCTTATCCAGCGATAGCTGAAGGGGCGGAGTGTCATCCGGATCGTCGAGGTCCAGGGACAACGACGGTTCGGTACGGCCAGCCTCGGCAGGCTCAACATGCGCAGGTTCTGCCTCGATGGCTTCGGCGCGCTCGGCGGCCGATTCGCTGAACAGGCTGTCCGACCACTGGCTTTCTTCGTTGGCATCGCTGTCGCGACGTGCGCTCAGCGTATCTTGCTTGCTGGCAGAGGCCTGGCCGAAGCTTTTGCTGGGCTGAATCTCCAGCTCTTCAAGCCGGGCCAGTTCTTTGTCCAGATCCAGATGGTCGAGGTCCAGCTCAGAAGCCTGCCATTGTTTCTGGCTGATGGGCTCAGGCTGGGCAGGCGGCTCGACGGGCTGAGGCGCGGCGACAGAAACAGCGGTTTGCTGTTGCTTTTCAGCGCTCTTGTTGAGCAGTTGCTGCGCAGCATTGAACACCTGCAGGCAAGCGCCACAGCGCACCACGCCGCGGGCCATGCTCAATTGAGAATGGTTGACGCGGAAGCTGGTTTGGCAATGTGGGCACTGTGTTACGAAGCTATCGCTCATGCGGCCACCCGGATTAGACAGGCGTGCATTCTAGCGCCGACGACCACTGATGCGCACCCAGCCATCGCGATTGGCGATCGGGTCCAGATCAAAGTCTTGCGCGTAGGCTGCTGCCACTTCGTCGCCTTGCTCGGCAAGGATGCCGGATAGCGCCAGACGGCCACCTGGCTTGACCAGGCTCGACAGTTGTGGCGCCAGGGCGACCAGCGGACCGGCCAGAATGTTGGCCACCAGTACGTCTGCCTGAACGGGTGGCAGGTCTTCTGGCAAATACAGCGGGAACAACGCCTCAGCGATGTTGTTACGGCCTGCGTTGTCGCGCGAGGCTTCGAGTGCCTGTACGTCGATGTCAGTGCCGACGGCCTGTTTGGCGCCCAGCAGCAACGCGGCGATGGCCAAAATGCCCGAACCGCAGCCGAAGTCCAGCACGTTGCAGTCTTTGAGGTCCTGGCCGTCGAGCCACTCAAGGCACAGCGCCGTGGTCGGGTGGGTACCGGTGCCGAACGCCAGGCCCGGGTCGAGCAGCAGGTTCACAGCCTCGGGTTCAGGCGCGGCGTGCCAGCTCGGCACAATCCACAGGCGCTGGCCAAAACGCATGGGCTGGAAGTTGTCCATCCAGCTGCGTTCCCAGTCCTGATCTTCGATGACTTCAGCGTGATGTTCCGGCAATGGCGCACCGGTCAGCAGTGCCAGATGGGACAGGACGAGTTCGGCTTCAGTGCCGCCTTCGAACAGTGCCAGCAAGTGGGTGTGCGACCACAGCGGGGTGGTGTTGAGCTCGGGCTCGAAGATCGGCTGGTCTTCGGCATCCATAAATGTGACCGAAACAGCACCGACTTCGAGGAACGCGTCTTCGTAGGTTTCGGCTTGTTCCGGGCTGATGGCGAGGCGTACTTGCAGCCAAGGCATGGCGGGCACCTTTGAAAAATAGGAATGTGCAGCCAGCGGGCTGCGAGAAGCGCGCAAGTTTACGCCAACGCAGGCCACCCTGCTATGGCAGGCCATCTGTAGGGGTGTGCCAGGGCCATTCGAGCAGGAATTCGAATTGGGCGGATGGTGCTTATGGACACGTCCTACATACCGTGATCGCCAATCTGGGCACTCTCTTCCTGATTACTGTGTATGAGGTTCATTCATTCAATGACTGGGCTTCATGGTTCTCAGCCGTGCTCCCTTTAGGGGCTACGTAAAAGAAGAGGCTTATGGCTCGGGGCTATGTTGTGACCGGTTTGATCATCATCGCCTCCGATCTCCCCGATTGCACAGGCGATAACCCCGCGAATAAAAGCGCAAACAATGAACGCCATGCCTTCACCCATCGCTTCTACGCGGCCTGAATCAATTCGGTAGCCGGGTACTCAAAAACCTGGAACCCCGGACTCAACAAAGCCGCTCGAAAGCGGCTTTGTTGAGCAGAAAACAAACTTACTGGTTAGCCAGTTTGTGTTCCAGGTAGTGAATGTTGACGCCGCCTTCGCAGAAGCCTTCGTCATTCACCAGATCGCGGTGCAGCGGGATGTTGGTTTTGATCCCGTCTACCACGATTTCGTCCAAGGCATTGCGCATGCGCGCCATGGCTTCGTCACGGGTCGAGCCCCAGGTGATCAGCTTGCCGATCAGGGAGTCGTAGTTGGACGGAACCTTGTAGCCGCTGTACAGGTGCGAATCGACGCGAACGCCGTTGCCGCCCGGTGCGTGGAAGTGCTTGACCATGCCAGGGCTTGGCATGAACGTGGCCGGGTCTTCCGCGTTGATCCGGCACTCCAGGGAGTGACCGTGAATCTTCACGTCGTCCTGGGTGAAGGACAGCGTGTTGCCTGCCGCAATGCTCAACATCTCTTTCAGGATGTCGATGCCGGTGACCATTTCGGATACCGGGTGCTCTACCTGCACGCGCGTGTTCATCTCGATGAAGTAAAAACGACCGTTTTCGTACAGGAACTCGAAGGTGCCCGCGCCACGGTAGTTGATATCGATACAGGCCTGAACGCAGCGAGCCAGCACTTCCTGGCGGGCTGTTTCGTCGATACCCGGCGCCGGCGCTTCTTCCAGGACTTTCTGGTGACGGCGCTGCAGCGAGCAGTCGCGGTCGCCCAAGTGGATCGCGTTACCCTGGCCATCGGAAAGCACCTGAACTTCCACGTGACGCGGATTGGTCAGGTATTTTTCGAGGTAGACCATCGGGTTGCTAAACCAGGCGCCCGCTTCTTCGCGGGTCTGCTTGGCGGCTTCGATCAGGTCTTCTTCGCGGTTCACCACGCGCATGCCGCGACCACCGCCGCCGCCAGCGGCTTTGATGATCACCGGGTAGCCGACTTCGCGGCCAATGCGCAGGGCGGTTTCAGCGTCTTCGGGCAGTGGGCCGTCGGAACCTGGAACCGTTGGAACGCCCGCAGCGATCATGGCGTGCTTGGCCGATACCTTGTCGCCCATCAGGCGAATGGTGTCAGCTTTCGGGCCGATGAACGCAAAACCGGATTTCTCCACCTGCTCGGCAAAATCGGCGTTTTCCGCCAGGAAGCCGTAGCCCGGGTGGATCGCCGTGGCGCCGGTCACTTCGGCTGCCGCGATGATGGCCGGGATGTGCAGGTAAGACAGGTTGGCTGGTGCCGGACCGATGCAAACGGTTTCGTCTGCCAGGCCCAGGTGCATCAGTTCCTTGTCAGCAGTGGAGTACACCGCGACGGTCTTGATGCCCAGTTCCTTGCACGCCCGCAGGATGCGCAAGGCGATCTCGCCGCGGTTGGCGATGAGAACTTTTTCCAGCTTCTGAGGCTTCAACATCGTTGGCTCCCCGTGGTTCAAACGATGGTGAACAGCGGTTGGTCGAACTCAACCGGCTGACCGTTCTCGACCAGGATGGATTCAATAACACCGGCTTTTTCAGCCTGGATGTGGTTCATCATTTTCATCGCTTCAACGATGCAGATGGTGTCGCCGACCTTAACGGTCTGGCCCACTTCCACGAACGCTGGCGAGGTTGGCGACGGCGTGCGGTAGAACGTACCCACCATTGGCGACTTGACTACAAAACCGTTCAGTTTTGGTGCAGCCGGTGCGTCAACTACGGTTGCTACCGGGGTCGCGGCAACAGGAGCAGCGGCCGCCGGAGCTTGCATTGGAGCCGGTGCGTAGAACTGCTGAGCAGGAGTCTTGCTGTGACGGCTGATGCGTACGGACTCTTCGCCTTCTTTAATTTCCAGCTCGTCGATGCCGGACTCTTCCAGCAGTTCGATCAGTTTCTTAACTTTACGGATATCCATGAATCGTCAACTCCCAATGGGTCGGTCAGGGGCGTTTAGCTTGTAGTTCAAGCTGTTCCAGGGCGGCCTCCAGGGCCAGTCGATAACCGCTGGCGCCAAGGCCGCAGATCACACCTACCGCAACGTCGGAGAAGTAGGAGTGATGGCGGAAAGGTTCGCGTTTGTGCACGTTGGACAAATGCACTTCGATGAATGGGATGCTCACCGCCAGCAGCGCGTCACGTAATGCCACGCTGGTGTGGGTAAAAGCAGCCGGGTTGATCAAAATAAAATCCACGCCTTCATCGCGTGCGGCATGGATGCGATCAATCAATTCATACTCGGCATTGCTTTGCAGGTAGAGCAAATGGTGGCCGGCCTCGCGGGCCCGTTGTTCGAGATCCTGATTGATCTGCGCCAGGGTAGTGGCGCCGTAGACGCCCGGCTCGCGGGTGCCCAGCAGGTTCAGGTTGGGGCCATGCAGCACCAGAAAGGTCGCCATCTGCTTTTCCTTGTTATGTCAGTGCGGGGCGACTATGCCCAAAAGCGTAAACGCTGTCCAGTTAACTGCAATAGCCAGCACGATGCCCGATGTTCACGCAAAGTTTGTGACTCAGGCTTTAAATCTGGTCATTTGCTTTAGCGACACGTTCGGCGAAGTCCGCGGCATTGATCTCACCGATGACCCGTTGGTCACTGATTTCGCTGCCGTTTTTGGCAAAGAACATCAGTGCCGGCGGGCCGAATAATTGGTAGCGGTCGAGCAGGGCGCGTTGCTCGGGATTACTGGCCGTGATGTCAAAACGCACCAGTCGATAACCCTTGAGCAAATCCAGCACGTGCCGGTTATTCAACACCTCGTGCTCGATGACTTTGCAGCTGATGCACCAGTCGGCGTACCAATCCAGCAACAAGGGCTGACCCGCGGCCTTTGCTTCGGCCAGTGCGGCATCCAGCTGTTGCGGGGTGCTGACGGTTTGCCATTGAGTTGTTACGGGTTCGGCACTGCTATCGACGGCCGTGGACGTTTGGACTGTCAAAGGTTTGAGTGGATCGCCTTGCCCGCTCAAGGCGCCGTACCAACAGAAGAGGGCATATACCAGCAAGAAAAGGCCCAGCAGTTGGGCCAGACGTTGGCGTGGTGATTTAAACGCAAACTCCAGCGTGCCCAGAAACAGGCTGACACCTGCCGCCAGAAAACCGATCAACAGCAGGGTAGCCGGGCCCGGCAGCACCCGGCTGAGCAACCCCACCGCCAGCCCCAGCAACAACACGCCGATGGTGTTTTTCACGGTCACCAGCCACGGGCCGCTTTTGGGCAGCCAAGCCGCGCCGCCGGTCGCCACCAGCACCAACGGGGTGCCCATGCCGAGCCCCAGCACCAGCAGCTTCAAGCCACCGCCCAGCGCATCGCCGCTGGCGCTGATATACAGCAACGCACCGGCCAGAGGCGCCGATACGCACGGCGAAACCAGCAAGCTGGAAACCACGCCCAGCACGGCGGCGCCCCACAGCGAGCCACCCTGAGTGTTATTGGCCACACGGTCCAGGCGATTACTGATGGCACGTGGCAGTTTGAGTTCGAACACCCCAAACATCGCCAGTGCAAACACGGCAAAGAACAGCGCGAAGGGTACCAGTACCCACGCCGACTGCAGGCGCGCCTGCAGGTTGAGCTGCGCACCGAACATTCCCATCAGGGCGCCGAGCAGGGCAAAACAGGTCGCCATGGGCAGCACGTAGGCCAGCGACAGGCTGAAACCGCGCCACCCGCCCACTTGGCCCCGCAGCACCACGCCCGACAGAATCGGCAGCATCGGCAGAACGCATGGGGTAAAGGTCAGGCCCAGGCCCGCAAGGAAAAAGATCGCCAGTTCTCGCCAACTCCAGGTGGTGGCGGGCGCTTTTGAAGTGTCATCCAACGCGGCGGGCGTGCTTTCGATGTTCAAACGCACGGTTTCGGGCGGGTAGCACAAGCCCTTGTCGGCGCAGCCCTGATAGGTCACGACAAGCGTGAAGGCGCCTTGAGCGTTCGCCGGGCGCGGCACGTCCACGTCGACAATGCCGTGATACACCTGCACATCGCCAAAATACTCATCATGCTTGGGTTCGCCTGGCGGCAGTTGGACCGGGCCGATGGCGATATCGGCGGGGTCGGTCTTGAACGCGAAACGGTGCTGGTAAAGGTAATAACCGTCGGTCGGCACAAAACGCAGCTTGATGTTATCGGGCGTGCTTTCGATCAGGTTGAGCTTGAACGCCTCGCTGACCGGCAGAAAATCGCGGCTGTTGTTGACCGCGCCCAATGTGGCGCTTGGACGATTATCGAGCAGCCCCGCGCCCATGGCGGGCACGGCGACGAGCAAACACAGAAGCAAAAACAGGCGGCGCATAGTGATCTCGCTTATCAAACGTGCGCGCATGATAGCGGAGTGAGAAACGCTGTGCCGAGCGAGGCCGGCCGCTGAGGGGAAGCGCCTGCATGGCAACCACCCGCTTGCCCGGCATTACACCCGAAACGCCTGCACGGCAGCATTCAACTCGCCACCCAACACCAATAATCGCTCACCTTGCTGGCGCCCCTGGCCTATGCGTTGCAAGTTATCGTCACCCAACTGATGGATGCGCTCACTGTGGTCGCGGATTTCACTGACTGCGCCACTTTGCTGGGCGGTGACGTCTGCGATGCGAATGGCCGTATTGGAAATGGTGACGATCGCGTCGACGATTTCATCCAGCGCGCCATCGGCTGCCTGCGCCTGTCGGGCCGTGGCCTGAGCATGCACGACCTGAGCGCGCATGCCCTCCACTGACTGGCGGGCAGCCGTTTGCAACCCTCCGATCAGGGTCTGAATTTCGCCAGTCGCGCCTGCTGTGCGTTGGGCCAGGGTGCGCACTTCTTCGGCGACCACCGCAAACCCGCGTCCCATTTCGCCGGCACGGGCAGCTTCAATGGCGGCGTTGAGCGCCAGCAAGTTGGTCTGTTCAGCGATGGAGCGGATTACCGTCAGCACGCCGCCGATGGTGGCCGACTCTTCGGCCAGTTGCTCGATCATTTGCGCGTTGCTTTGCACTTCGCCCACCAGCGCATGCAGCCCGGTCAAGCTTTGACCAATTACCCGCTGGCCCTGTGCAACCGCAGTCCCGGCGCTGCGGCTGGCATCGGCCGCCTGACTGGCGTCGCCCGCCACTTGTGAAATGGTCGCTTCCAGTTCACCCAAGGCGTCGCGGATTTGGGCCGTATCGCCTGCCTGACGCTCGGCGCCACTGTGCAAGCCGTTACTCACCTCGGCCAGCGCCTGACTGCTGCCTGCCACTTGCTCGGCATTGACGCGCAAGGTGCCTACCAGATTGACCAGATAGTTGCGCAGGTGATTGAGCGAGGCCTGGATATCGCGCAGTTCACGATTGGTCTTGCCCAGTTGAATGTCGTGGCTGAAATCCCCTTGCGCCCAGGTCGACAGCAGCGGCGCCAGTCGGGTCAGCACATTGGCCAGTCTGCGCTGCAACGTGTCGATCAGTAGGGCGATCAGCAAAATCAGGGCAATCATCGCCCCCTGAATCAGCCGCACTTCGTCTTGAATCTGCCCGTGTTCGGCGCGTACGGCTGGCTCCAGCCCGGCGATGGCCTGTTGCACTGCGCTCAACTTCTCATGGGTGGCGTCAGCCAGTTGAGCGCGTTGTTCGATCTGGCTGCGGGTGCGCTGCAACTCGGCGGGATAGCGGCTCAGCAGGTTGTTGAGTTCGCGCTTGAGGCTGATGCCTGCGTCCTCCGTTGCGCCCGTTTGTTGCGAATCAAGGCCCATCAAGGCCGCAAAATCGTCACGCCCCGAGTCGCTTTTGGTGCTGACCCCCAGCAAGGGCAGCGCCTCGATGGTGCGCGCTTGCGCACGCAGGGCGTCCAGTTCGCGGGCCACGTCCGCGGCCAGTTCACTGCGCCCGCTACTGACCAGTTTGTCGCGGCTTAAAGAGAGCTTTGCCAAGTGTTGGGAAGCATTGAGCAGCGGCATCAGGTAAGCGTGAGCATCGGCGCCGGTGGCTTGATTGGCGTACTGGCTGAGTTGCTCCAGATTGGCGCCCAGCTCCCGCTCGGCCTGCAGCAGTAACGCTTGCGGGTCACCGGCCAGTTTGCCCGCTGCCAACAGCTCGTTGGCGCTGTAGGTATTCAGGCTTTCGAGGCTGGGGCGCAGGGCGTTGGACAGCGCAGCAGGGAGCGGGGTCAGTTCGGTTTCCAGTGTCTTGAGCGCGCGCGTGGCACCGCTCAAGCGCAGGGCGTCGCCGCTGGTCAGGTAATCCTCAATATTGCGCGCTACCTGGTTCTGGAACTGTTGGGACAGGCTCAAGTAGCGTTCCATCAGTTGAAACGGTCGTTCAAGCGCGTGTTGCGACCACCCGAGGGTGGCGCCGAGGGCAAGGCACACGGCGACCAGCAACAGGGTGTTGAGGTTGGTAAGCAGCTTCAGGCGCATGTGGAATTTTGCCTACGACGCAATGAGAAGCGGCTGAAGTTATTGCACCTGCGTTACAGCGATGTGACGGCGTCCGGCAAGGTCGCAGAAATAGTGGCAATTGGCCTTTTTGCATGGAATCGCTCGATCCGGTTGCGCCCGTTGTGCTTGGCGCGGTACAGCGCTTCGTCAGCCTGGGAAGCCATGGCCAGGCCGTCTGTGTCGTCTTTAAGTTCCACCACGCCCGCGCTGAAGGTGCAGCATAAGTCCTTGGGTTGGGCCGGATAATGAATCTCCGAGAAGCGCTCGCGGATGGTGTTCAACACCGCATGGGCCGCTTCTTGATCGGTGTCTGGCATCACAATCGCAAACTCTTCGCCGCCATATCGCCCAATAAAATCGGTCTTGCGCAGACGCTGTTTGAGGAACAGCGCCAGGCTTTTAATTACCCGATCGCCCATCGGATGGCCGTAGGAATCGTTGACGCGCTTGAAATGATCAATGTCGATCATGGCAAAGCTCAGCGGCCGGTCTTCGCGGCGGGCGCGGAAGGTGCAATCTTCGAGCAGCTGCAGGATATGCGTGTGGTTGTACAGGCCGGTCAGGCTGTCGCGCACCATGCGCGCTTTTAAATGCCGCGCGCGGGCAGCGCGATTGCGCACGGTGGTGATCAAGTGTCGCGGCTTGATCGGTTTGGTCAGAAAGTCGTCGCCGCCCTCGCTCATGGCGTCCAGTTGTTTGTCCAGATCGTCTTCAGCCGACAGATAAATGATCGGTACGCTCACGTAGCGATCATTGTGGCGAATGACCTTGGCCAGCTCGGTGCCGGTGCAGGCGGGCATGTACATGTCGAGGATGATGAGGTCGGGCTGGAAGTCGGCCAGTTCGGCCATGGCCTGAATCGGCTCGATCAGGGTGCGGGTCACGATCCCGGCACTGTTGAGCAGGCGTTCGGTGTGCAACGCCTGAGCCCGGGAATCATCGATGATCAGCACTTTGTACGGTTCGTACTGCGCGACGCAGGTCAGTACCTCGATTTTTTCCATCAGGCTGGAGGCTTCGAGGGTGCCGGTCAGAAACTCTTGCCCGCCAGCGCGCACGGCGGCCAGGCGGGTAGGGGTGTCGGTTTCGTGCAGGCTGAAAAACAGCAGCGGCAATTTTTGCTCAAGCCCTGACTGCGCTTCAGCCGCGAGCAGCAGCCCGTTGCCGGAACCGCTGAAATCCACGTCCATCACAATCGCGGAGGGCAGGCGCTCACCCATGGCGCTGCGAAAGGCATTCACGCTGGGCAGTGATTGCGCGCCCAGGCCGAAAAATTCCAGTTGTTTGGCCAGTCGTTCGGCCCGGTCATGGTCCTGAAGCAGGATGTACACGGGCTTGCGCAGCGGCGGCAGGAAGGTGTGGTCCAATTGATCGCCGTGGCGCAAACCGGTCCGCGACAAACGCTGCATCAAACGATTGAGTTCTGTGATCAGCGTGCTGCTCAGGCGCCCGCGGTTGGCCTCGACCTGCTGCAATGCCTGGCTGATGGCACGGGCCAGTTGCGAGTGCTCGGGTTGCTCGAAGCGTTCGGCAAATCGCAGCAAGCGCAGGTTTGCATCGCTGAGTTCAGCAAGGTCGCAAGGAGCCCACTCATTGCCCTGCAAGCGCTGCCAGATCTCAAGAATTTGACGTGCCTGATGGATGACCCGCTGGGCAAAGTGGTTCTTGAGGCGCTCGCGGCTCGGGTCTTCTTGCTCGGTCATATCCTGGCTGCTTCGTGAGGGGGCATGCTGAGGTTCGACTAGTGGCTCTATGCTAGCAGCTCTTTGGAAATGCACGAGCCCTGACGCGAAATTTACGCAGGCCCGGTTACATTTATGCGTCGCGATGTGTGTGGCGGTGCTGTGAGCATCATTTATAGTGGCCCCCGCCTGTCGCAAGCGCCTTGTTGCAGATCAACCGGCCTTCGATTAAAAACAGGCAGATGAGGCACGATGGGTTAGGGTTGTGGTCGAACCGTTGAATTCAGTAATCGAAAGGATATAGCCATGCTGGACTGGAAAAAACGTGAGGGCAGTGCCCACGAGTCGGTCAAGGAGACCAGGACAGAGCCGCGTGGCTATTTCAAAAGCATCTTGCTGAGCCGCTCCATTGCAACCCTGTTGGTTGTCTATGTGCTGGTATGCCTGGGGCTCGGCTGGTATTGGAGCCAGGAGCCGGATCTGTTCCCGGTGCAGCAAAACGCCCAGCAGGCTGCCGAGCGTGAAGGCAAGCAAATGGTGCCGGGCTTCACCACCGTCGAAACCCTGAAAACCGTGGCCGGCACGTTGCTCAACAAACCGGGCGGTTACCTGTCCAATGACCGTTTTCCACCAGGCCTTGTGCTCGACAATATTCCGAGCTGGGAATACGGCGTGCTGGTGCAAGTCCGCGACCTGACCCGTGCCCTGCGTAAAGACTTCGCCCGCTCCCAGTCGCAATCGGCTGAAGACGCGGATCTGGCCAAGGCCGAACCGCGTTTCAACTTTGACAACAAGAGCTGGATGCTGCCGTCGAGCGAGTCCGAGTATCAGGAAGGCATCAATTCGCTGAGTCGCTATCAGGCCCGCTTGTCTGACCCGAACCAAAAAAACGCGCTGTTCTATGCCCGTGCCGACAATTTGAACAACTGGCTGGGTGACGTGGGCACGCGCCTGGGTTCGCTGTCGCAGCGTCTGTCTGCCAGTGTGGGCCGGGTCAAACTTAACAGCACGCTGAAGACCGAATCGTTGCAGCCGGGTCAAGTGCCGGTGGTTGACGAAGAAGTCGTCGAAACCCCCTGGATGCAAATTGATAACGTGTTCTATGAAGCGCGTGGTCAGGCCTGGGCCTTGTCGCACCTGTTGCGTGCCATCGAAGTCGACTTTGCCGACGTGCTGGCTAAAAAGAATGCAACCGTCAGTGTCCGTCAGATCATCCGTGAACTGGAGGCTGCTCAAGAGCCGGTCTGGAGCCCGATGATCCTCAATGGCAGCGGCTACGGCATGCTCGCCAACCACTCACTGGTCATGGCCAACTACATTTCCCGCGCCAACGCGGCGGTCATGGACCTTCGTCAATTGCTTTCACAGGGTTAGGTGATGGCTATTTCACCCGAGGAGGCCGCCCACCGTGCGGCCTCTGATGCCGAGCAGGTGGCTTGGGTCGATCGCGAAGACACGCTGCTGGGCGGATTGCCCCGTGCCGAGCTTCGTGATCGGGGGTTAATCGGGCGCGGCACGTTCATTTTGTTGTTCAACTCGTCCGGCGAGCTGTGCGTGCACCAACGCACGATGAGCAAGGCGCTGTATCCGGGTTATTGGGACGTGGCGGCTGGCGGCATGGTCGGGGTGGACGAAACCTATGCCGAGTCAGCGGCCAGGGAGCTCCACGAAGAGCTTGGCGTCAGTGGCGTACCGTTGACGGCGCACGAACGCTTTTACTTCGACTGCCCGGACAACCACCTGTGGTGCGCCGTGTTCTCGGCCGTGTGGGACGGGCCGTTGCACGTGCAGCCCGAAGAGGTCCAGCAAGCCTGCTTCATGCCCGTGGAGCAAGCCTTGCGTTTGAGTCAAACCCAGCCGTATTGCCCGGATTCACTGGCAGCGCTCAAGCGTTATCTCGAGAGCGCCTGATTGCAGCCTTGTCCCGCGCAAGCGACCCAACGCGATACAAAAAAATTGCGCCGATTGGCTCTTGGGCACCGGCGAATTTGTCGTTACACTGCGCGACCTTTTTCAGGCTCAAGCGGCGTCCCCGCCTGAGTTGCGCTGCCCCTGCCAGAGTGGGGCTTCGCGGTCGGTATCCCATGGCGCTCCCGCGTCCTGCACCGGCCAATTTTTTGTCCTCCATCTAGAGGATTGCCGGTGGCCAAAAAAGCCGCATCCTTCGCCGCCCTTGGTGGCCTGGTATTTTCCACCGACGCAGGTCGTCACTGTCCGGACTGTCGCCAGCCGGTGGACGCCTGTACCTGCAAACAGACCCGCATCCCCGACGGTGACGGCATCGCTCGCGTGCGCCGCGAAAGCAAAGGCCGTGGCGGCAAGACCGTGACCACCATCACCGGTGTGCCGCTGGCTGAAGACGCGCTCAAGGAGCTGGCCACCACGTTGAAAAAACGTTGTGGCACCGGTGGTGCGTTGAAAGACGGCATCATCGAGATCCAGGGCGATCACGTCGACCTACTGCTGGCCGAACTGGTCAAGCATGGGTTCAAGGCCAAAAAGTCCGGCGGTTAGCAGCCTCTGTGAAAGCCACCGTTGAGCGCGCCTGTTGCCCTGCCGGGCTGACAGGTGTTGCGCGGCCATGGTTTTCACAGAGCCTGTTATGACGGGTTTCTAAACTCCGCGCTGTTGCCAGGGTCTACCTTGCACAGACGAATCGTCACTTTCACGCCTTAGACTGCGCCAGCCTGGTTTCAGGTTGGGCTATTTGACTTATATATAGGGGACTTCGATGTCCGTACGACGCACACGCAAAGACGATGGCAGCCAATGGACAGTTGCGGACAGCCGCAGCGTTTATGGGATTCGCCATTGGGGGGCCGGATATTTCGCGATCAATGAAGCCGGTCGCGTAGAAGTACGTCCGAACGGCCCGAACAGCTCGCCCATCGACCTGTACGAGCAAGTTGACGAGTTGCGCAAAAGCAGCGGTCTGTCCTTGCCGTTGCTGGTGCGCTTTCCCGATATCCTGCAAGACCGTGTACGCCAGCTGACCGGCGCTTTCGATGCCAACATCGCGCGTCTGGAATACCAGAGCCAGTACACCGCGCTGTACCCGATCAAGGTCAACCAGCAAGAGGCCGTGATTGAAAACATCATCGCCACCCAGGACGTGTCGATCGGCCTTGAAGCCGGTTCCAAGCCTGAGCTGCTGGCCGTGCTGGCGCTGGCCCCGAAAGGCGGCACCATCGTCTGCAACGGTTACAAGGACCGCGAGTTCATCCGTCTGGCGCTGATGGGCCAGAAGCTGGGCCATAACGTGTTCATCGTGATCGAAAAAGAATCCGAAGTGGACCTGGTCATCGAAGAAGCAGCATCGCTCAAGGTCAAGCCGCAGGTCGGCCTGCGCGTGCGCCTGTCGTCCCTGGCATCGAGCAAGTGGGCAGACACCGGCGGCGAGAAATCCAAGTTTGGTCTGTCGGCGGCACAGTTGCTGTCGGTGGTCGAGCGTTTCCGCACGGCGGGTCTGGACCAAGGCATCCGCCTGCTGCACTTCCACATGGGTTCGCAGATCGCCAACCTGGCTGATTACCAGCACGGCTTCAAAGAGGCGATTCGCTATTACGGCGAACTGCGCAACCTCGGTCTGCCGGTTGACCACATTGATGTGGGCGGCGGTCTGGGCGTTGACTACGACGGCACGCACTCGCGCAACGCCAGCTCGATCAACTACGACATGGACGATTACGCCGGTGTGGTGGTGGGCATGCTCAAAGAGTTCTGCGATGCGCAGAGCTTGCCGCACCCGCACATATTCTCCGAGAGCGGCCGCTCGTTGACCGCGCACCACGCCATGCTGGTGGTGCAAGTGACCGACGTTGAGAAACACAACGACGACGTGCCGGTGATCGAGAACAAAGAAAGCCTGCCCGAAACCGTGCAGTGGCTGATCGACCTGCTGGGCCCGACCGACATCGAGATGGTGACCGAAACCTACTGGCGCGCCACCCACTACATGAGCGACGTGGCTGCCCAGTATGCCGATGGCAAAATCAGCCTGGCCGAAAAAGCCCTGGCCGAGCAATGCTACTTTGCCGTGTGCCGTCGCCTGCACAACTCGCTCAAAGCGCGTCAGCGTTCGCACCGTCAGGTGCTGGACGAACTCAACGACAAGCTGGCCGACAAGTACATCTGCAACTTCTCGGTGTTCCAGAGCCTGCCGGACACATGGGCAATCGGCCAGGTATTGCCGATCCTGCCGCTGCACCGCCTGAACGAAGAGCCGCTGCGCCGCGCCGTGCTGCAAGACCTGACCTGCGACTCCGACGGCAAGATCAAGCAATACGTCGACGAGCAGAGCATCGAAACCAGCCTGCCGGTTCACAGCCTCAACGAAGGCGAAGACTACTTGCTGGGCATCTTCCTGGTGGGCGCCTATCAGGAGATTCTGGGTGACATGCACAACCTGTTCGGTGATACCGACTCGGTGAACATCTACCAGAAGGCAGACGGCAGCGTGTACCACGCCGGTATCGAGACCCACGACACCATCGAAGACATGCTGCGCTACGTGCACTTGTCGCCTGAAGAACTGATGAACCACTACCGCGACAAAGTGGCCAGCGCCAACATCAGCGTCAAAGAACGCGCCCAGTACCTCGACGCCCTGCGTCTGGGCCTGACCCGTTCCTCGTACCTGTCTTCGTAACCGTTCCAAGCCAGATAAAAACGCCGCCCTCGGGCGGCGTTTTTTATGCGCGCACAATCCCCCCCCGGTTCAGGTGTTGGGGTTGAACCACTGATCCCTGCGCTGCATCCCCCATGCATACCCCGCCAGCGTCAGACTGCGCAGCACCATGAACAACAGGAAACTTATCCACAGCCCGTGGTTGCCGAAGCCTTGCATCGCCCACGCGACAGGCAGGGCGATGATGACGCTGATGACCATGGCATTACGCATTTCGCGGGCGCGCGTGGCGCCAATAAAGAGCCCGTCCAGCAGGTAACTCCACACGGCAATCAACGGCAGCAGCGCCAGATACGGCACGTATTGAAAGGCTGTTTCGCGCACGCTCGGGATGTCAGTTTGCACCGTGATAAACAGGTGCCCGCCAAACAGAAACAACACCGCAAAACCTGCGCTGGCGATCAGCGACCAGCCACTGGCGACCACCATTGAACGGCGCAAGGCCGTGCGGTCCCTGGCGCCGATGGCGTGACCGCACAGGGCCTCCACGGCATGGGCCAGGCCGTCGAGCGCATGGGCCGCCAGCAGTAAGCCGTTGAGCAGCAGTGCGTTGGCCGCCACGGTGGCATCGCCCAGCCGCGCACCTTGCAAGGTAATGAGGAAAAACACCGATTGCAGCATCAGGCTGCGGATAAAAATGTCGCGGTTGACCCCCAGCAACGGCTTCCAGTTTTGCCACACGCGTAACGCCTGCCACACCACCTTGCCCGGAAAGTGCCGCAGCGCGCCGCGTGTCAGCCACAGCCCGAGCAGAGCGCCGCTCCACTCGGCAATCACCGAGGCACGGGCCGACCCGACCACGCCCCAGTCCAGCCCCAGGACAAACCAGAGGTTGAGCGCGATATTCACCAGGTTGGTGGTGAGCAAAATCCCCAGCGGGGCCCGGGCGTTTTGCGTGCCGAGGAACCAGCCCACCAGCGCATAGGTGGCCAATGCGCCGGGCAGGCCAAACAGGCGGGTATAGAAGAAATCCAGCGTCAGCGCGTGCAACGCGGGGGAGGGCTGCATCACGGTCAGGGCAAGGCTGCTGAATGGCAGTGCGATTGCCCCTAAAAATAGCGAGAGGAGCACACTGAGCAGCAAACCCTGTAACAGAATCTGGCGCAGCGCCGTGCCATCGCCCCGTCCTGCAGCTTGGGCCGCGAAACCGGTGGTGCCCATGCGCAAAAAGCCCATCATCCAGGCCAGAAACACATACAGGCTGGCGCCCACGGCTACGGCGCCCAACTGATGCGCGTGGGGCAGGTGGCCGATGACCGTACTGTCGACCAGCGCCACCAGTGGAACGGAAATATTGGACAAAATCATCGGCGCCGCCAGCGCCCACACCCGTCGATGGGTGAGGCGGTCGCGCCAGTCAGCAAGTAGGGAAGACGACATGCAGGCTCCTTGAGGGAGCGGCATTGTAGCTGACGCGGCCTATACCCAGCGGGGTGAGGGGCCGGGGTATTTGTTATATAGTCGTGCCCTTCATTGCCTAGCCAACGAGTACACCATGCTTAACAAAGGACTGTTCCTGGCCTGCGCACTGGCGCTGCTCAGCGCTTGTGATGCTTCCTCTACCGCCAGCCCTCCTGCGCCGTCGGCGGCGGTCGGCACGCAAGCGGCCAAGCCAGTGCAGGATGTCAAAGCCCTCGCGCAACGCTACGCAGGGCGCGAGTTAAGTGTGGTGGATGTCTCCGAAGTGCAAGTGGACGGTGCCAGCACCCTGTCCGTGAGTTTTTCGGTGCCACTGGACCCGGATCAGTCCTTTGCCGAAAAACTGCATCTGGTGGATGCCAAATCCGGCAAGGTCGATGGTGCCTGGGAGCTTTCCGACAACCTGATGGAACTGCGCCTGCGTCACCTTGAGCCGCAACGCAAACTGATCCTCACCGTCGACCCCGGCCTGCGCGCGGTCAACGATGCCAAACTGGCCGCCGAGTATGTCAGCCGTCTTGAAACCCGTGACCTGCAACCCACGGTCGGTTTTGCCAGTCGCGGCACGTTGCTGCCGACACGGTTGGCTGAAGGCTTGCCCGTCATCGCGCTCAATGTCGATAAAGTCGATGTGGAGTTTTTCCGCGTCAAACCCCAGTCGTTGCCTGCATTCCTTAGCCAGTGGGGCCGCAACAGCAGCCTGCAAAGCTACGAAGCCAAAGACCTGCTGGGCATGGCCGATCTGGTGTACGGCGCCCGGTTTGACCTGAATCCGGCACGCAACACGCGTGAAACCGTGATCCTGCCAACCTCCGGTATCAAGCCTTTGCAGCAGCCGGGTGTGTACCTGGCGGTGATGAAAGCCTCCGGCACTTACAACTATTCAGCCCCGGCCACCTTGTTCACCCTCAGTGACATTGGCCTTTCCGTACACCGTTATCAGAAACGCCTGGATGTGTTCACCCAGGCACTCGAAGGCGGCAGTGCGCTGGGCGACGTGGAGCTGGAACTGCTCGACGGCAAGGGCAAAATGCTGGCGCAGGGCAAGACCGACAAGGACGGTCATGCCGAGCTGGCCCTGCCGCCCAAGGCTGAGGTGCTATTGGCGCGTCAGGGCGATCAAACCAGTCTGTTGCGTTTGAATACGGCGGCGCTCGACCTGGCCGAGTTCGACATCGGCGGGCCGAAGGCGCATCCGTTGCAATTCTTCGTTTTTGGCCCACGCGACCTGTACCGCCCCGGCGAGACCGTGCTGCTCAATGCCTTGCTGCGCGACCGTGATGGCAATCCGGTCAAGCCGCAGCCGGTCAGCGTAGAAGTCCGTCGCCCGGACGAGCAGGTCAGCCGCAAGTTTGTATGGGAGCCCGACGCGTCCGGCTTCTATCAATACCCGCTGCAACTGGCAGCCGAAGCCCCCACCGGTCGCTGGCAACTGGTGTTCGACCTGGGTGACGGCAAGCCGCAGCTCTATGAATTTTTGGTGGAAGACTTCTTGCCCGAACGCCTGGCGCTGGAGCTCAAGGGCAGTGATACACCGCTGCGTCCCGATCAAACCGCCGACATTCACGTGAACGGCCGCTACTTGTATGGCGCGCCGGCTGCCGGGAACCGCTTGAGCGGGCAGGTGTATGTGCGTCCATTGCGTGAAGCGGTTACAGCATTGCCGGGGTATCAGTTCGGTTCGTTGACCGAAGAAGAACTGACTCAGGATTTTGAGCTGGATGAAAGCGTGCTCAACGCCCAGGGCGAAGAAACCCTGCGCCTGGAGAGCAAATGGAGCGACGCCAAATCACCGCTGCAACTGATTGTGCAAGCCAGCCTGCAAGAGTCCGGCGGGCGCCCGATTACCCGTCGCCTGGTGCAACCGGTGTGGCCTGCCGAGCGTCTGCCGGGGCTGCGCGGTCTGTTCGATGGCACTGAAACGGATGGCGACGGCCCTGCTGAATTCGAGGTGCTGATTGCCGATTACGCGGGCAACAAACTGGCGGCTGACAACGTCACCGTCCGGTTGGTGCGCGAGCGTCGGGACTACTACTGGAACTACTCGGACAACGACGGCTGGAGCTATCACTACAACGAGAAGTTTCTGAACCTGGGCGAAGAAACCGTGAACCTCAAGGCAGGTGGCACGGCCAAGGTCAGCTTTCCGGTGGAGTGGGGCCCGTATCGGGTTGAAGTGCAAGACCCGAAAACCGGTTTGATCAGCAGCCTGCGTTTCTGGGCGGGCTATCAGGCGCAGGACAATGCCGAAGGCGGCGCTGTACGTCCCGATCAGGTCAAGCTGGCGTTGGATAAAGCCGCCTATCTCGATGGCGAAACCGCGCACGTGACGGTGACACCTCCGGCCGCCGGTAAAGGCTATCTGCTGCTCGAAGGCAGCGACGGTCCGCTGTGGTGGGAAGAAATCGACGTTCCGGCCGAGGGCAAAACGTTCGAGGTCAAACTCGACCCGAGCTGGGCACGCCACGACCTGTACGTCAGCGCACTGGTGATTCGTCCCGGCGAGCGCAAAGCCAACGTGACGCCCAAGCGTGCTGTGGGTGTGCTGCATCTGCCCTTGGACCGTACGCAGCGCAAAATGGCACTGACCCTCGATGCTCCGCAAACCATGCGCCCCAAGCAGCCATTAACGGTCAAGGTTCAGGCTAAAAACGCTGACGGCAGCGTCCCCAAGCACGCCCATGTGCTGCTGGCAGCAGTGGATGTCGGGGTGTTGAACATCACGGATTACCCGACGCCAGACCCTTACGCGAGCCTGTTCGGGCGCAAGGCCTATGGCGCTGACCAATTGGACATTTATGGGCAACTGATTGAAGCCGGGCAAGGCCGCCTGGCCAGCCTGGCCTTTGGCGGTGATGCAGGGCTGGCCAAGGGCGGCAAGCGCCCGGCCACCAGTGTCACCATCGTTGCCCTGCAAAGTGCGCCCGTGACCCTCAACGAACAGGGCGAAGGTGAAGTCAGCCTCGCCATCCCCGACTTCAATGGCGAGTTGCGCGTGATGGCCCAAGCCTGGACCGACGACCGCTACGGCATGGCGCAAGCCAAAACCGTGGTCGCCGCGCCGCTGGTGGCCGAACTGGCCGCACCGCGTTTCATGGCGGGGGGTGACGAGACCCGGCTGGCGCTGGACGTGTCCAACCTGACGGCCACGCCACAAACCCTTGAGGTGCAGTTGAATGCCGAAGGCCAACTGAGCCTGTCAGGTCTGAGCAGCCAAAAACTCACCCTCAGCCCCGGTCAGCGCAGCACCTTGCAGGTGCCGGTCAAAGCGCTGGGCGGCTATGGCACCGGCAAGGTGAGCGTGACCGTCAATGGTCTCAACCTGCCCGGCGAGACGCTGCCCCCTTTCACCCGCGAATGGACGCTGGGTGTGCGCCCGGCTTACCCGGCGTTGCTCAAGCACTACCGCGCCGTGCTCAACGATCAGCCATGGACGTTGCCAGAAGCCGGGCTGCAGGCCTTCGAACCGGCCGGGCGTGAAGCCTTGCTCAGCTTGTCGAGCCGTCCGCCGTTGAACCTTGGCGAGCAGATCCGTGCGCTCAAGGCGTACCCGTATGGCTGTTCCGAGCAGACCACCAGCGGTCTGTACCCGGCGTTGTATGCCGATGCCGCCTTGCTCAAGCGTCTGGGACTGGAAGGCGAGCCGGATGCCGACCGTAAACGCAAAATTGAACTGGGCATCGAGCGCCTGCTGGGCATGCAGCGGTACAACGGCAGCTTCGGCCTGTGGGGCGCAGACGGTCAGGAAGAGTACTGGCTGACCGCATACATCACCGACTTCTTGCTGCGCGCGCGCGATCAAGGCTATGCCGTGCCCCCTGAAGCGCTGAAGAAGGCGAGTGAGCGACTGCTGCGCTACACCCAGGAACGCAACCTGATCGAGGCGGATTACAGCGAAAACCTCGATCACACCCGTTTTGCCGTGCAAGCGTACGCCGCGCTGGTGCTGGCCCGCAGCCAGCAGGCGCCGTTGGGTGCTTTGCGCAGCCTGTTCGAACGTCGCAGCGATGCGCGCTCCGGCTTGCCGTTGGTGCAGTTGTCGATTGCCTTGCAGAAGATGGGTGACCAGCCGCGTGCCGATCAAGCGCTGGTCGCCGGTCTGGCCGTGACGCGCAAACCCAATCAATGGCTGGGCGACTACGGCAGTCCGCTGCGCGATCAAGCACTGATTCTGGCCCTGCTCGAAGAGAACAACGTGATGAGCGGCCAGCGCGAAGCGCGGGTGTTCGCGCTGGCCGACCAGCTAGCCGCGAGCCAATGGCTGTCGACTCAGGAGCGCAATTCGCTGTTCCTCGCCGGTCGGGATTTGCTGAGCCAGCCAGAGCAACCGTGGGCCGTGCAACTGGCCAGTGGCAGCGAAACCCGTGAGCTGAACAACGCTCAGCCGGGTCTCAAGCTGGAAGGGCCATTGCTGGCTTCGCCCCTGAGCCTGCGCAATGAAGGCAGCGTGCCGGTGTACCAACAGTTGA
Source organism: Pseudomonas sp. WS 5071 (assembly GCF_012985765.1). Taxonomy (NCBI): domain Bacteria; kingdom Pseudomonadati; phylum Pseudomonadota; class Gammaproteobacteria; order Pseudomonadales; family Pseudomonadaceae; genus Pseudomonas; species Pseudomonas sp. WS 5071. Next base: position 218,728 of record NZ_JAAQWY010000001.1, read on the forward strand.
CGATTTCAGGGTATCCACAGCAAGCGCCGCCTGCAGGAGGCGAAAACATGAGCATTCGCCGTGATTACCTGGGCATGAATGGCGAACCGCTGAACCTGAACAACTTGCAGAGCGGCGATCTGGTGCTGGTGCACTTGGCCGTAACGGCCAAGCAACGGGTGCCGGATGCCCTGGTGGTTGACCTGTTGCCAGCGGGGCTGGAGCTGGAAAACCAGAACCTGGGCCAAAGCGCGGCCAGCCTTGAGAACGCCAGTAGCCAGGTCAAACAATGGCGCGAATCCATGCAGAACGCGGGTGTGCAACATCAGGAATACCGCGATGACCGTTATGTGGCAGCGTTGAATCTGGACGGCTACGGCACTACGCACTTGCTGTATCTGGCGCGGGCTGTGACACCCGGTACCTACCGCGTGCCGCCGCCGCAAGTGGAGTCGATGTACCGCCCGAACTGGCAAGCCGTGGGCGAGACGCCCGGTGACATGGTGATCAAGGGCCGGTAAGCCCGGTCGCCGCTGACACGCGGCACGAGGCTGGAGCAGGGGGCATCGACGGCATCCCTGCAGCCTCGTGGCGTGTCAGCTAATGACCCAGCTCAACACCCACAACCCCAGCAACAGCCAGATTACGCCGCCGATGATGGAAGCCCGCATGAAGGCGCGCACCGCGTTGTACAAAAACAGCAGGCCGATCACCAGCACCGCAATGCTGACGATCGAGGTGTCCATGCCGAGCGCACGGGCCATGCCATCAATGAAATTACTGCCGGCCTGGGTGATTGCATTGAACAGACCGCTCAGGCTTTCAACGATCCAGCGAACCAGCGTGCCCAACCAAAGGCCCAGATTTCCTACAAAACTTTCGACGTGCATGGGGATGTTCCGATTAAGAAGACGGCCACTGTGCCAGAGATACCCCTTGGGCAACCAGTCAGGGCGCAAAGTTGCGTAACGGGCGGATGTTAATGGGATCGCGGCTTAAAAAATGCCTGCGCGGGTTGTTCGTCGCTATTGTGCTGCTGTGTGCCGCACTGTGGCTGGCCGACAGGATCTGGCCGCTGCCCTTGCCCCAGGATGATCTGGCACGCGTGGTGCTGGCCGAAGATGGCACGCCGCTGTGGCGTTTTGCCGATGCCAACGGCGTGTGGCGTTACCCGGTGACTACCGACGAGGTGTCGCCCTATTACCTCGACGCTTTGCTGACCTACGAAGACCGCTGGTTTTTCCATCACCCCGGTGTTAATCCGCTGGCGCTGGCGCGTGCGGCCTGGCAAAACCTCAGTGGCGGACGCGTGTTGTCGGGCGGCAGTACGTTGTCGATGCAGGTGGCGCGCTTGCTTGACCCGCATGCACGTACGCTGCCCGGCAAGCTGCGCCAGCTGTGGCGTACGGCTCAGCTGGAATGGCATTTGTCCAAGGAGCAAATCCTCAACCTGTACCTTAACCGCGCACCGTTCGGGGGCACTTTGCAAGGGGTGGCGGCTGCCAGTTGGGCGTACTTGGGCAAGTCTGCGCAACACCTCACGCCTTCGGAGGCCGCGCTGCTGGCCGTGTTGCCGCAAGCCCCCAGCCGTTTGCGCCCGGACCGCCACCCGGCGCGCGCGCAGGTGGCGCGCGACAAAGTGTTGCGGCGGCTGGCCGAGTACGATGTGTGGCCGCACACCGTGGTGGACGATGCTTTGCAAGAGCCGCTGCTGTTGGCGCCGCGCCTGGAACCGAGCCTCGCCCCTTTGCTGGCGCGGCGTTTGAATCGCCCCCACAGCCCGCCGTTGATACGTACCACGCTGGACGCCAACCTGCAGCGTCGTCTGGAAGACCTGTTGTTGGGCTGGCGGGCGCGCTTGCCCGATCACACCTCGGCGGCCATCGTGGTGGTAGAAACCGACAACATGGCGGTACGTGCCTATTTGGGGTCGGTGGACATCAACGACGCACGGCGCTTTGGTCATGTCGACATGATCAGCGCCATGCGCTCGCCGGGCTCAACGCTCAAGCCATTTTTGTACGGGATGGCGATGGACGCCGGGTTGATTCATTCCGAGTCGCTGCTCCAAGACGTGCCCCGGCGCTACGGCGACTACCGTCCGGGGAATTTCTCCATGGGCTTCAGTGGCCCGGTCTCAGCCAGCGCCGCGCTGGCCATGTCCCTCAACTTGCCTGCGGTGCAGTTACTTGAAGCTTATGGACCGAAACGGTTCGCGGCAGATATGCGCAACGGCGGCGTGCCGTTGACGCTGCCCGCGTTGGCAGAACCCAATCTGGCGTTGATTCTGGGTGGCGCGGGCAGCCGCCTGGAAGATTTGGTCAGTGGCTACAGCGCGTTGGCCCGCGACGGCAAAAGTGCCAATTTACGCTTGCAGCCTGACGATGAGCTGCATGAGCGACGCCTACTGTCGCCGGGCTCGGCGTGGGTCATCCGGCGCATTCTGAGTGGTCAGGCACGCCCGGACCGTGACCCGCGCGCCGAACTCGTCCAACGCCCCTCGCTGGCGTGGAAGACCGGTACCAGCTATGGCTTTCGCGATGCACTGGCCATTGGCGTAGGCCCGCGTTACCTGATTGGCGTGTGGATCGGGCGCCCGGACGGCACGCCGGTGCCGGGTCAGTTCGGGCTGGCCTCGGCAGCACCGCTGATGCTGCAAGTGCACGATGTACTGAGTAACCGCGACAGCCAACGTGGCATCGTTGCACCGGTGCAGGCAGTGCCGGCCAATGTAGGTGTGGCTGCAATTTGTTGGCCGTTGGGCCAGCCGTTGAGCAAAGGCGATCCCAATTGCCGCCGCCAGCGTTTTGCCTGGACGCTGGACCACACCACGCCGCCGACTTTGCTGGCGGCCGATCAGCCGTTGGGCGTGGGGCTGCGCGAAAAAATGTGGGTCAACCCGCAAGGGGAGCGCGTCGGGCCGCAATGCCCCGGCGCGCACCCCCGAGAAGTAGCCCTGTGGCCCGCGCCGCTGGAGCCTTGGTTACCGCGGGCGGAACGACGGGACGCTCGCTTGCCGCCAGCCTCCGTCGAGTGCCCGCCACCGGCGCTGCATTCGGTCACGCCGTTGTCGATTGTCGGCGTGCGCGAAGGCGACCGGTTGCGCAGGCCTGCGGCGAGTGTGCAAGCGCTGCGGCTCACCTTGACAGCGTTGGGCGGCGACGGGCGTCGTTGGTGGTTTCTCAATGGTGTGCCATTAGGGGACAGCGCCCATCAGGAGGCACTCACCACCGCCCTTGAACAACTCGGGCGCTACGAGCTGAGCGTACTGGACGAAGGCGGTCAAACCGCACGCGTCGAATTCAGCGTGGTGGAGTAATGGCGAGTCGCTGCCCGTCAGCGACTGCGTAGTGCAAAAAAAACGCTGCTAATTGTGTTTATCACGTTGGTGATAGGGCCGCAGTGTGTCTATGCGGCGTGTTGATAAATAACGATTTTTGAATCACTCACCCTGACAAAAGTATTAACCCAAAAGAGCAAGGAAACGCCTGTTATAGAAGGGGTTAATACCAAGTTGTGAATTGTTCAAAGCGTCCCTCGGGGTTGTTATGTCTGCCACGGATAAACGTATTTCTGACGACAGATCAGGAAACGTTTGAACTCAGGCAAGCAGGTGCAAGGGACTCAATCATGAATACTCAACTGTGGTTAAAAACAAGTACTGCCCTACTGTTGGTAATGACTGTCAGCCTCAGTGGCTGCCACAGCGGTGGTGGCGGGTCTAAAAGTCATGTAGCGGCCAGCACACCTGATAGCAGCACGGGTGGCGGCGATGGCGGCACTGATGGTGGAACCGGTGGCGGTACAGATGGAGGCACTGGCGGCGGTACAGGCGGTGGCACGGGTGGTGGCACGGGTGGTGGAACCGGTGGCGGCACAGGCGGTGGCACGGGTGGTGGAACCGGTGGCGGCACAGGCGGCGGCACAGGTGGTGGAACCGGTGGCGGCACAGGCGGCGGCACGGGTGGTGGAACCGGTGGTGGAACCGGTGGCGGCACAGGCGGCGGCACGGGTGGTGGAACCGGTGGCGGCACAGGCGGCGGCACGGGGGGTGGAACCGGTGGCGGCACAGGCGGCGGCACAGGTGGTGGAACCGGTGGCGGCACAGGCGGTGGCACGGGTGGTGGAACCGGTGGCGGCACAGGCGGCGGCACGGGTGGTGGAACCGGTGGCGGCACAGGCGGTGGCACAGGTGGTGGAACCGGTGGCGGCACAGGCGCAGGCACGACCCCATTGGTGACCGGTCAAGTCGTCGGTCAGGTGGGGGCAGCACTCGGCGGCGTGGGCACGACCGTCAGTGATATTGGCACTTCTCTGGCCGCTGTTCCGGTGGTCGGTGTGGCAGGCGGGCTGGTGACCAATACCGGGAACGCGGTGACCTCTGTCACCAATGGCGTCACCAATGGCCTTGGCTCGTTGGGCACCAATAAAGACTCGCTGGGCATCACTGTGGCAGGCGCAACCAATGCCGTAAGCGATGTCGGCAAGGGCGTGACCTCCCTCGGCACAGGTGTCAGTACGTTGATCGACAACACACCGATCAGCCAGATCCCTGTGGTCGGCGGGATGGTCAATAAAGTCACGGATGCAACGGGAGGTTTGGTCGGCAATGTCGGCACAACGGTCACCATGATCGGCAACACCCTCACCGGTGCAGCCACCACGGGCCCGTTGAGCAAAGTGACCGGCGGGCTGAATGACAAAGTGGTGGTGCCAGTGATTTCACTGGTGGAGAACACCACGGGCAAAGTGGGAACAGCGACCGGAATCGGTGCGCCTGTAGATGGCCTGCTGAATAAGGTAGGGGGCGTCGTCGGCGGTCTGGGCGACAAAGTGGCGGGGACAGGGAATGGCAATCCAGTGACCGGCTTGGTAGGTGGCGTACTCAACGGTGTCGCCGGTGCCACTGACAAAGCGGGCGGTTATGTCAATCCGGCGCCTGCTGCGGGTGGGGGAACAGGCAGCGGAACCGGGGGTATCGGCGGTTTGCCGGGTGTCGGGGGGGCGGGCCTGCTGGAGACTGTGGGCGGTGTGGTCAACGGAGTCAGCACCGGCCTGGCTGGTGGTAGCACCAGTGGTGTGGTGGATGCGGCAGGCGCCAACGGCAATGCCATCGGCAATACCGTGGCGTCTGTTGGCGGCGCGCTGGGCGGCACCGGGGTTGCGAATAATGCAGCGGGCGCCCCGCTGGCAGCGGTCACCACCACGGTGGGCACAGCGCTTAATCCGGTCACCAGCGCTGTGACGACGGTGACGCAAAACGTAGGCGCCGCCACAGGTGTGGGTGCTCCGGTCAGTGGCTTGCTCAATCAGGTCGGCGGCGCGGTCAGCAGTATTGGCGTCAAAGTGGATGCGGGCAGCAACAACCAAGTCGTGAGCGCAGTCGGTCAAACGGTCAATACCGTGGGCGCAACGGTGGGTGCGGTCGGGGGGCTGTTGAACGGCGGCACCACCGCTGAAGGCGGTGCGGCAACCGGTGGTTTGGGCGGTTTGGGTGGGGTACTCGGAGGCCTGGGCAATCTGGGCAAGAAAAACTAACGAATTGCACCTGGCCGGTTCGACGGCCTCACCTACAGCGCCTACGCTTGGTTGAGACGAGAGGTTCTGATGAGCCTCTCGTCTTTTTTTTGAGCCAAGGATCTAGGGCTTGCACCGGGTAGCGTCGCCCTGAGATGACGCGCCCACCTGGTTATGTCGCTGTTGTTGACCATGGAGTGTCATATGCGTACTTACGTTCCCCTCGTACTTTTTGTGCTGACCCCGTGCGTCACGGCCGAGCCCTTGCCGCGCTACCTGAACAGCAACGAAATGATGCAGACCCTGCCCACCCCCAACCTGCCGGTAGATGCTTACCGCCCGCAAAAGCCTGCGTTGCAATTGCCCAAGCCGGGCGCGGTCGAGCCGCCACCGTTGGTGATGGGCACCAAACTGACCATCCGCAAATTGCAGATTGAAGGTGGCACTGTGTACCCGCTCAAGGAGTTGGGCGCCGCCTATCAATCGTTACTGGGCCATGAGATCACCCTGGCCCAATTGATCGATGCCACGCGCACCATTACCCAGCGTTACCAAGCGGATGGCTATTTGCTGTCGTACGCGTTTTTGCCGCCGCAAAATTTTGATCAAGGGTTAGTGCGCGTGGTGCTGGTCGAGGGGTATATCCGCGATTACACCGTGCAGGGTGATGTGGGGCGTGTGAAGGGCTTTATTGATGAACTGGTGGACAAGCTCAAGGGCGAGCGTCCGCTGACCCGCAAAACCTTCGACCGTTACGCAACGCTGATGGGCCGTCTTCCCGGTGTGACGCTGCAAGCTCAAGTGCCACCCCCCGGCACTACAGATGGTGCCTCGACCCTGACCATTAACGCCAGCCGCAAACCCTTCACCACCAGCATGAGCCTCACCGAAGGTAGCCGTGACAGTACGCAGGCACTGTTCGGGGTCAGCAGCAATTCACAAACGTCGATGGCCGAGCAGTTGAGCATCAGTGGGCTGTTCCCGCCGGGCAACGACAAAGAGCATTACTACCGCATCGACTACAGCCAGTATCTGAACGCCGAAGGCACTCAGTTAAGCCTGTACGGAGCGCGCTATCGCAGCGACCCGGGCAGCAGCATTGCCACCAGCGACGGCTTCGAACTCAAGCCGCATCGCGAAAACGACCGCTTCTCGGTAGGCGTCAGTCACCCGCTGATTGCAGCGCCCAATCAATGGCTGAGTGTCGGTGCCCGGTTGTATGGCGTGAATGACCGTACCGATTACGACGTGGTCGGTTACCCGGTCAGCCTCAGCGAAAAAACGGATGTGCGCGCCCTGGCGTTCGAGGGCGACTGGCGCAAGTCTGATAAACAGCAGCTGCGCATCGTCAGCGCCGGTGTCTATCAGGGCATGAAAGGTTTGGGCGCCAAGAGTGAAACCAACCTGACCGGCAATCAGTACGACCTGGATTTTTTTCGGCTGCGTTTATCCGGCGTGCAGAGCGACAGCTTTTTCGAGAATTGGCAGGGTGTGATGTCCGGCGCCCTGTACTGGAGTGCAGACAGCTTGCCCGACAGCGAACGGGCAGTGTTTGGCGGGCAAAACTTTGGCCGCGGTTACCCCGACGATCAAGCGTCCGGCGACAAGGGGTGGGGGGTCGCCTACGAGGTCAATTACAGCTTCAACCGCGAGGGTGCGTGGGTGAAACTGCTTCAGCCCTACGTGGTGCTGGACAAGGCCAAAACCTGGTTTAACGATTTGCCGTTTAAGGGCTCGGACATGTCCTCGGCGGCAGTCGGGCTGCGTTTTGGCGACAAGCGTTATTACAACATTGCCCTTGAAGCGGCCAAGCCGATGTCCGACATGGCGCTGGACAGCTTCAACCGCCGCCCGCGCTACACCTTGAGTTTCAGTTATCAGCTATAGCGAGCCAGGCCCGCGAGGGCAACCTCGCGGGCTTTTCGGCGCGCAAATCGGGGCTTCAGCTGTCGATGGACTTGGGGTTCGGCTTAGGGAAGAGGCTGTCCAGCGTATCGAGCAGACGCATGTGATAGATGGGTTTGCGGAACAGGTCCAATACCTGCAAACGCAACAGGTCGCTGACATCATCCATGTCGGCATGTCCGGATACGACGATCACCGGCAGGTGTTGACGCGAGGTGTGTTCACGCAAGCGCCTGATGAGGGCAATACCACTCTCTTCTGGCATGCGCAGGTCGGTAATCACCAGGGCAATGTCCGGGTGGTTGGTCAGCTGTTGCAAAGCGATCTTGACCGAGGTGGCGAGGTGGCAACAAAAGCCTTCGCCCTCCAGCAACTCGGCCAGTTCAGAAAGTCCATCCTCTTCGTCATCCACTAGGAGAAGCTGTTGGCGTGTCGAAGAGGAGGTCATGTTGCATTCCTGAAAAAGGGTAGGGTGCAGAGTGTAGGCCTGATGCACAGACCTATGTCACTGGCGTTCCGCCCAATCCTCTGACCAAGTCGTTGAATGTGGACTTGACCACACCCGACAGCGGCGTGACAAACAATGCAAGCACCACGGCAACCATCGCGGCAATCAGGGCGTATTCAATACCTGAAGCGCCATCCCGGCGTTTGATCAGTTGCCGGGTCTGGTACACGCAAAACGCCTGAGTCGGCACATACACTTTCAGAACAGTATCTAGAAGCATCTGACTTCTCCTTAGTGCGCCGCAACGGGCACTGTGTAACGTGGGTGCTACATACTTCCGATGTGCCATCAGAGCATTGTCAACAAAGCCGGACCTCACAACTGTAATAAAGGATTAATCACAAAGTACTAATCCAAACGGACGATGAGGTGCGGATCCAAAAAACGTAAACAAATCAAAGTCCTTAAATCTCCTGTCAGAAATAATCCGGTCAGTAATGGCGTTTTGTCCTACCTGCGCTACCTTCAAATAGCGAAATGGTTGCAACCGTCCGACCGTTCATAGCTACCTGATTGCGCATGATTTTTTGTCTGTTGTACGCAGTGGGGAAGGGAGAACCATATGAACAATCGCCGCAGTCTGGTGCTAGCAGCGGTGCTGTTTTTAGGGGCCATTGCCGCCGGTTTTTGGGGGCTGATGCTGACCCGTCATCAGCCTGTGCCACCTGCTCCTGTGGCGCAGGTGATGGAGCAAGGTGTGGCCAATGTTGAAGACCAGACCAAACATGCCGTGGTGGTGTTAACCCGCGATGTAGCCCCGCATGTGGCCCTGACCGCCGATGATTTGACGCTGGAAAAATTGCGCACGGCGCCTGTCGGCAGCCTTACCTCTATCGATCAGGCGGTGGGTCGCACCCCGTGGCGCGGGCTGAATGCTGGCACGTGGCTCAATGAGCAAAGCTTTGAAATCGGCGGACCGTTGGCGCGCATGATTCGCCCTGACGAACGCGCACTGGCGGTGGCGATTGATGAAGTGGCCGGCGCTGCCGGGCAGTTCGGTCCCGGCGATTACGTCGACATTTTGCTGTTTCTGCGTCAGGACACCGCCAACCCTGAACCTTCGACCCAAGTGGTGTTGCCCGCAGTGCGGGTCCTGAGCATCGGCGATGAATTAGGCCTGAGCAGCGATGGCCAGCCACTCAGTCAGGCGCTGACCGCCGAGCAGGCGCAGCAACAAGCTCAGCGGCGCGTGGCGGCCCGCACCGTAGTCCTGGCGATCCCGGAGCCACTGGTCAATCAACTGATGCTCGCCGCACAAGCTGGCACTTTGCGCCTGGCGGTGCGCAGCGCACAAGAACAACGCTTGAGCAAATACTGGTCAGGTGAGCAGGACGCTGCGGCCAATCTGGAGACCGCCAGGCGCAGCCTGTATCAGTTCAATCAACTGGCGATGGCCAGCCCGCTCAAGGCGCCACTCAATGCCCCGACCGGTGTGCCGCGACCCCGTGGCATCGAAATCATCCGCGGCAATCAAGCAGCCCAGCCGTCAACCCAATAAGAAATGCCCGATCTGCAAGGAAGCCCTCGCATGAGTCAACGTTGTGTGCCGCTGTTCAAACAAGTTGTCTGGACGCTGATGTTGAGCGGCCTGTCTGTGCAAATGGCTGTGGCGGCATCGGCCCAATGCGCGTCACTGGGGGCGTTGCCCGCTGTGCTGGAAGTGGCGCAGGGCACCCAACAAGCACTGGATTCACCCGTCAGCATCACCCGCATTGCCGTGGGTGACCCGACCATTGCCGATGTACACGCCAATGGCGACAGTGCCTTTTTACTGACCGGCGTTGCGCCGGGTACTACCAGCCTGATGGTCTGGACCGCCTGTTCCAAATCACCGCGCCAGAGCATGGTGTTCGTCAAGGGCAAAGCGACTGCAGCGCTGACCAGTGCCGCGCTGTCACCGTCTGAAGACCCGACGTTGCCCAGTCAGGTACAGACGGATATCCGCTTCGTAGAAGTCAGCCGCACCAAGCTGCAAGAAGCCAGTACCTCGATTTTCGGCATGGGCAGCAACTTCCTGTTCGGTTCGCCGGGCTCGCTGATTACCACGGCGGAAAACGTCATCACCGGCGGTCCTCCGGCCAACAACAAGTACTTCAACATCGGTTTTGGCGGCGGGCGTGTCAGGGCCATGATTAATGCCCTCGAAGGCAGCGGCTTTGCCTACACCCTGGCGCGCCCGAGTCTGGTGGCGCTGAGCGGCCAGAGCGCAACGTTTCTCGCCGGCGGCGAAGTGCCAGTGCCGGTGCCCAGCAGTGGCAGCGACAACGTGTCGATCGAGTACAAAGAGTTCGGCATCCGCCTGACCTTGACCCCCACCATCGTAAGCCGCGACCGCATCGTGCTCAAAGTCGCCCCTGAAGTCAGTGAACTGGACTACACCAATGCGGTGAATATCGCGGGCACGATGGTGCCGGGTCTGAATGTGCGCCGTACCGATACCAGTATTTCCCTGGCCGATGGCGAAAGTTTTGTCATCAGCGGCTTGATCAGTTCGCGCAACAGCTCGCAGGTGGACAAGTTTCCGGGGTTAGGCGACATCCCGATTCTCGGGGCCTTTTTCCGCTCCTCCAACATCAGCCGCGAAGAGCGCGAGTTGCTGATGATTGTGACCCCGCACCTGATTCAACCGTTGGCGGCCAATGCCCAATTGCCTTCTCTGCCCGGAGAAAAACTGCGCAATTACGACCCCAATTGGTACCGCTTGTACTTCCTCGAAAACGGCAACTTTAATCGCCGTAGCGGGTTATCCAAATGAGCCAGAGCTTGAGCCAGACGTTTCTCGCATTGACGCGAAACAACACCGATCTTGAGTGGTTACAAGGCGCACTGGCGCCCATGGGCCAAGTGGTGGGCGCTGGCACGGGCAGTCTGGATGAGTTGCTGGCGCTGGTGGATGTCACCTTCGCCGGGCTGGTGTTCGTGGGACTGGACCGCGAGAAAGTGGTGTCGCAGTGCGCATTGATTGAAGGCGCGCTGGAAGCCAAACCGATGTTGGCCATCGTGGCGCTGGGCGATGGCATGGACAATCAGTTGGTGCTCAACGCCATGCGCGCCGGTGCGCGGGATTTTGTCGCATATGGTTCGCGCTCCAGCGAAGTGGCCGGGTTGGTTCGACGCTTGAACAAGCGGCTGCCCGCCGTTACACCCAATGCGCAGCTGGGCGGCCTGACCGTGATGTACAGCGCGCAGTGCAACGCCGATGGCGCCTTGCTGTCCAGTCATCTCGGGCTGGTCGTGCAGAAGAGCGATCAGCAAACCCTGTTGCTTGATTTGGGTTTGCCCCGTGGCGACAGCCTCACGCTATTGGGGCTGGAAAGTTCGTTCTACTTTGGCGATGCCCTGCGCCACTTGCGGCGACTGGACAGCACGCTGATCGACAGCGCCTTCACCGCCGCCCCCGGCGGTTTGCGCATCCTGGCCTACAGCGACAGCGATGAACCGCTGGAGCACACCAGCGCGGCCGAGCTGTACATGCTGCTCAGTGCTTTGCGTCAGCATTTTCAACACATCGTGGTGAACCTCACGGGCCAGCCTGACAGCGAAGCATTGCGCACATTTGTCAGCCATTGCGACAAGTTGTTGTGGTACACCGACCAGAACATCCTCGACTGCCGACGCAATCTGGCGATCCTCAACCTGTGGCGCGCCAAAGGCATGAAGCTCGAACATGCGCGGCTGTTGGTGGACCGTTACCTGCGGGGTGTGGCGCCCGACGCCGACGCTCTGGCCAAGACGTTTGGCCTGGAAGTGCTGGTCAGCTTGCCGCCCGCCGACGAGTTGCGAATGAACGCCAAAAACCAGGCCACCACGCTGTTCGAGCTGGGCCCGCGCGAGGCCCTGAGCCAAGGCCTGAAAACCTTGGGTGAGCGCTTGGCCAAACGCTCGCAAGGGCTGGCCAAGCCGCCCGCCCATTGGCTGACACGCCTCTGGGGGCCTAAATGAGCAGCGAGAAACTGTTTGGCGCGGGCCTGCACAGCAAGAATGGCCATGCCGATCACGACAGCCTGAAACTGGTGCTGCACCGCTACATCATCGATGCCATTGAAGAAACCGGGAAAAACCTGCTGGAAGACTCGCGCCATGCGCTGGCCCAGTTCGTGACGGACAAAGTGGCCGAATACGTGTCACGCCTGCACCTGGCGATCTCACGTTATGAAATGGAGCGTCTGGCCGAGGAAATCGTGGATGAACTTACCGGGTTTGGCCCGCTGGAAGTGCTGCTGCGCGACCCGGCGGTGACCGAAATTCTGGTCAACGGCCCGTACCGGGTGTTTGTCGAGCGCGACGGCATTCTGCACCAGAGCGAGTTGCGTTTTATCGACGACCACCATGTCGAGCGGGTGATGCAGCGCATTCTCGCGCCGTTGGGGCGCCGCCTCGACGAATCCTCGCCCATGGTGGATGCCCGCATGCCCGACGGCAGCCGGGTCAATGCGATCATTCCGCCAATCGCCTTGGACGGCCCGTGCCTGTCGATTCGTAAGTTTCGCAAGGACATGCTCAAAAGCACGGACCTGATGGCCATGCAAACCATCGATCAGGCGATTTTCGACTTCATTCAGGAAGCCGTGAGCAAGCGTTGCAACATCCTCATCAGCGGCGGCACGGGCACCGGGAAAACCACCTTGCTGAATATCCTCAGCCAGTTGATCAACCCCTATGAGCGGCTGGTCACTATCGAGGACGTGGCCGAATTGCAGCTCGGTCACCCGCACGTGGTGCGCCTGGAAACCCGTGCGCCCAATGCTGAAGGCCATGGTGAAGTCAAAGCCAGCGACCTGATTCGCAACGCCCTGCGGATGCGCCCCGACCGCATCATTCTCGGGGAAATCCGCGGGGTTGAAGTGCTCGACGTGTTGACCGCGATGAACACCGGGCACGATGGCTCCATGAGCACCGTGCACGCCAACACCGCACAGGATGCGCTGTTGCGACTGGAAACACTGGTGGGCCTGACCGGGCGCACAGTGGCGGAGAAAACCCTGCGCCAAATGATCTGCGCCGCGCTGGACGTCATCATCCAGCTCACGCGCATGCCAGACGGGCGTCGCTGCGTCAGTGAAGTGTTGGAAGTGGTGGGCGTGCGCGATGATGTGTACGTCACCAACACCCTGTTCCGGCTGGATCGACGCACGGGGTTTGGCTTTATGCGCGAAGCGCTGAACCCGGCAGGCGACAAGTTACGTCGCGAGCCGATTGCGAACCTTCACGGCTGAGGGGCAGAACATGATCCCGGCCTTGCTGCTGTTACTGATTGCCTTACTGATGTTGGGCCTGGCGCTGTTTATTGTTTTTCGCGTCTTGCGTAATCCGACCACCAGCCGGGTGCTCAGTCGGCTGGCCGAAGGGCAGCCGCCACCGGCCGCAAAATTCGGCGGTCTGGCCTGGCTGGACCGCGCCTTCTTGCAGGCCGGGCTGCCACGGCCGTCGGAGCGCCTGGGGCTGTGGCTCGGCGTGTGGGCCGCGGCGATAGTGGTGGCGGGGCTCGTGGGTGGCTGGACGTTGTCAGTCGCCTTTGCGGTGTTGCCGCCTGTGTGTCTGAAACTGTTCCTCAGCTGGCGTTATCACCGACAGGTGCGGCGCATGGTTGAGCAGTTGCCGCAGTTGCTCGACCACTGTGTACGCAGTTTGAAGGCTGGGCGCACGTTGGCCGATGCGGTGCTGAATGCAATCGAGGCGTCCAGTGACCCCCTCAAAACTGCTATCAGTCGCGTTTCGCGCAACGTGCAACTGGGTGTCAGCTTGCCCGAAGCGGTGCAGGACTTTGCCGAGCTTTACGAGCGTGAGGAGTTTCGCCTGTTTGCCCTCGGCTTGAAGGTCAACAACCGCTATGGCGGCAACGCCAGCGAACTGCTGGAAAACCTCATCACCCTGATCCGCGAGCGTGAACAAGGGGCGCGCCAGCTCAAAGCCATGACCGGTGAAACACGGTTTACGGCCATGGTGCTGGCGGCCTTGCCGGTGCTGGTGATGGTGTATTTCATGCTGACCAATCCCGAGTACCTGCCCAAGATGTGGAACGACACGTCCGGTCAGCACTTGTTGCTGACAGCGCTGGCAATGCAGGTGATTGGCTGCTTTACCCTGTGGCGCATGGTGCGGAGCGTATGACATGGCCTTGCTGATAAGCGTTGTCTTGTTGCTGGCCGCCCTGGCACTGGTGATCAACACCGTGATCCAGCAGCGGATGCGCCAGCAACGCGTCATGCAGCGTCTGGAGGGGGCGAAAACCGGGCCGGGCAAATTCAGTTCATGGCTGCGCGCGGTGGGCAGCAGCAAGGTGGGCCAGCGCTCGGTGTCGCTGGATAACGAAACTCAGGCGTTGCTCACCCGGCTGGGCTGGCGCACGGCCAGTCAGCGCTCATTGTTTGCCGCTTTTCAGGTGGGCACCCCGGTGGTGCTGGCCGGACTGGTGTTTGTAGGCCATAAGGTGTTTTACCCCGACGCGGGCAACCTCGGGGTTGCACTGCTGTTCGGGTTGGCCATCGGCTACTTGATCCCCAAACGCTTACTGGCATTGGCGGCTGCCCGGCGCCAGCAACAGATCGCGAATGAGGTGTCCACGTTTATCCCGTTGCTGCGCATCCTGTTTGAGTCCGGCATGGCGGTGGAGCAAGCGCTGCGCGTGTTGAGCCAGGAGGGGCAGCAATTGTTACCCGTGTTGACCGGGGAACTGCGGCTGGTGCTGGCCCGTGTCGACTCCGGGCTGGAGCTGGGTCAGGAACTGCAAAAAACCGCGAGCCTGCTGGCGGTCGATGAGTTCGACGATACCTGCGTGATTCTTCAACAACTGATCCAGCAGGGCGGCGGCGCAATGAAGTCGTTGCAGGCGCTGAAAGCGTTGCTGGATGACCGGCGCCTGACGCGCATGCAGGAATACATCTCGAAAATGTCGGCCAAGATGTCCGTGGTGATGATGGTGTTTCTGTTTCCTGCATTACTGATTGTATTGGCCGGCCCCAGTTTTATGGCTATTTCGCGGGCCTTTGGCTCTTGACCGGGAGTGTGAGCATGAAAGCTGTGATCGTCGCGTGTGGGCTGCTGATGCTGGGCGGCTGTGCGACCGGGGGCGCGAGTAACCCGCCTTGGCTGGCCTTGAGTGGCAGTTGCGCCAAGTTGAGTGGCGATCAAGAGTTGTCGATGAACCTGGCCGACGACATGGCCAAGGAAGGCAAACTGCACGCCAGTCTGGCCAACCTGCAAAGCCTGCCTGAGCGCTATGGGCAGGTCCAGTTGCGTAAGGCACGCATCTATCGCCAGTTGGGCCGCAGCGAGGCGCAAGCCCTTTATCAAAGCTTGCTGGGCACCTGTCTGGCGGCCGAGGGCGAGCATGGTTTGGGACAATTGGCGGCGGGGCGCGGAGACAACGCGCAAGCGCTGGCCTACCTGCAAAAAGCGGCCAGTCTGGCGCCCACCGATGACAAGATTCGCAATGACTTGGGGGTGGTTTACCTGAACCTGCTGCGCATCGACGACGCACGCTTTGAATTTTTGACCGCGCTGGAGCTCAGCAAAGATGACGACGCGTTGGCGGCGTTGAACCTGGTGACGCTGTTGATCTATCAGGACAACTGGAAGCAGGCGGCGGAACTGGTCACCCGTGCCGGATTGACGCCGGAACAAGTGACCGAAGCCCAAGCGCGTGCGCAAGCACTTAAAGCCCCGGCCAGTAATCAGGTGGCGGTGCTCAAATAACGGAGGTGTGCGATGGCAATAAGCGTACGTGTCGGGGTGTTACTGCTGTGGGTGCCGTTGAGCGCACTGGCCATCGAGCCGGGCCCGGCGTCACGTTATCAGCAGGAAACCGAAAACTGGTTGCAGATTCAGGTCAGCGGTAAAGAGCGATCGAACGTGCCGCAAACGGTCACGCCGCAGGAGCGCGAACAAAGCCTGCAACGGTTGCTGAAAAGTTACGATCACGAAATCCCTGAGTACTACAAGCAGGAATCGGGCAGCGGGGGCGGTACGTCCAATTAAAACGCCCGCCACCGCCTGTACTCGCTGGGCCGGCGCGCGTATAGGCGTGCGGGCTTCAGTGGGCCGTCAGCCGGTGCTGTTTGGCGCTGGCATTGGGTGACAGCGCCAGTGCCAGCTGGGTACGGTTGTTCATGTGGGTCAGGCGCAGCACTTGCGACACGTAGAGTTTGACTGTGTTTTCCGTGATGCCCAGGTCGCAGGCGATCTGGTAATTGGTCTGGCCCTTGCCCACCAGACGGGCCACGTCCAGCTGGCGTGGTGACAACTGCTGAAAGATGGCTGGCATGGTTTCAGACACGTCGCCACTGGCGCCCTCATCGGCGGCTGACAGCGGCGGGCGTCTTACCGATTCCATGTCCTGATAAAGGTCGTCAATCGAGTCCGCCAAAAACTGTAGCTTCTGATTCAAGTGCCCAAGTTGCGCGCTTTTCATGCGTTCGCGCACGCGCTCTTCCTGACGCTGAATGCCTTCGAGCAATTCATTGAGGTCGACCGGTTTTTGGTAGTAATCCGCAATGCCGATACGCAAGGCCTTGATCACGTCCTGTTTATCGGCACGGCCGGTCAGCAGAATGCTTTCAAACAAGCGCTTTTTGCCGGCGAACTTTTGCAGGTGTTGGGTCAGTTCGATGCCATTCATCTCCGGCATGTGCAAATCGCACAGCACCAGACCGATTTCGGGGTCTGCGCAGAAACTTTCAATCGCTTCGCGGCTCGATTCACAAGGCACACACCGGTAGCCGCTGCTTTCCAGAAACTCGCAGAGTTCTTCGACGATCAAGGGCTGGTCGTCAACCACCAGCACTTTTATGAGTGGGCTAAGCTTGTTCACGCGTTACTCCATGCCTGGCAAGCCAATTCAAGGCAACTTGCCCCTCTCATCATGAGAAGGCTGGTTTAAAAGTAGACCCACTTTCCCTTGCTGTACACGGAATAAATCCTACGCATGCACTAGGGCATGCACAGCCAAACCAGGGTAAAACCCGCCAGCAAAAAGGGAGCGAAGGGGATTTTTTTTGACAGATTCCCGGGCTCTTCAACATCAGGCGTTGTAACCCGTTGATAAAGCAGCGGCAGGATTTTTGACGCGATCAGCATCCACAGCACAGCACACACACCTGCGCCGATCACCGTGCCCAACACCGTCAGACGATCGGTGGCCAGGGCGAGGGCGATCAGCAGTTTTACATCGCCGGCGCCGAACGTATTGAGCGCATACCCAGGCAACGTCAGCACCAGCACGATCAGCAGCGCGACCCCGGCTTCGCTGGCGGGTGCGCCGAGCCAGGTGTGGCCGCTCCAGAGCAGATACAACACGGCCAGCGCCATGCCGCCCAGTGTCAGGGTGTTGGCAATCTGGCGCTGGTACAGATCCTGAAGTGCGCAAGCGCTTAACCAGAGGTACAGGACTATTAGCGGTGTCACGTAATCGGCGTCCCTTTTTGGCGAATGATTCTATGCTCATTTGACGTGTGGTTTTCAGGGTAGACGCAGTCATGAAAACAAGCCTCTCCACAAAGGAAAAAGGCGCAGCGGCCATCGAATTTTCGCTGGTGTTTGTGGTGTTTTTCGCCGTGTTTTACGGCGTCGTAAGTTACAGCCTGCCGCTTTTGCTGATGCAGTCGTTCAACCACTCCACGGCTGAAGCGGTGCGCCGCAGTGTGGCGCTGGACCCGACCGTCTCCCCCGCGACGTACACGCAAGATGTACAAAATCGCGCCTTGAGCGTGTTGAGTGACCAACTCTCTTGGGTGCCGACCGCCTTGAAAAGCAGCCTTAATAAACAGGCGGTCTATAGCGGTGGGGTGCTAACCGTCACCGTCAGCCTGCCAGCCTCCGCGTTAAGCGCCATCATGCCGGTGCTGGTGCTGCCGGGGAACATCAAGGTGCCCAGCTTGCCGACCACCTTGACGGCTCAATCGAGTTTGCAGTTTTGATCAGCGGCGAGCGCCTGTTCGGGCGGCTACTGGGCCGGGCTGATGAGCCCGTTGCGTTGGCGCCTACCCCGCTGCTTGTAAAGGCGGGTATTCAAATACGGCTCGATCAGCACGGCCATGTGCTGGAGATACAGGCCGCGCAGCCCCATGCATTGGTCATGGCGATGGGCAATGGCCCGCCGCGGCTATTAGTCGATTATCTGGTGCCGGGCAGCACGCTGGCCCTCGAAGGCACGCCCCGAGATTGGCATGGGCAAAGCCTGGACCTCATGTTTCAGGTCGGCGGTGGCCCTGTTGTGCATACCCGCGGCTGGGTACAGCCACAGGGTGACGGCTGGTTGCTGCAACTGTTGGACATCAGCGATTTGTTGTTGGGCCAACAGCAGGCGCGCCACCGCGAGCTCACCCACCTGCTCACCACCCACATGGGCGAGCAATTGCGCCGCTGCGGCACAGCGCGCGTGCCAGCGGTGGTGACCGATCTGTTGCAGCAGGTGGCGCAGCATTGGCATATCCCGTGTGTGGCGCTGGCCTTGCCAGACGCCACGCAGACCGAATGGCGTATCTACAGTGTTTACCAGCGCCATGATGCGCCTGCGTTGTGGGACGTCGACCAAGCGCTGGGCAGCACCCTCGACAGCTTCAATGGTCACGTCCCCCAGCGTTTTGAAGCGCTGCATGGCATCAATGACAAGCCCCGGCTGAGCGGGCTGTTTGGCAATACCGATGGCTTGCTGGTGCCTTACAACGATCATCAAGGGGTGAGTGCGTGGCTCTTGTTCGGCCACTACCCGGCCAGTCGTCACGCCCCGTCCATGGGCGACAACGATTGGCTACAGGTGTGCGCGGCATTGGCGGGGCCGCTGCTTAATCGCCTGCGCGAGCAGCAACACGTGCAGCAGATGGAGCGCATGGAGGCGTTACAGGGCCTGCTGGGCAGCGGCTGGTGGGAGTGGTCGCCCAGCACGCAGCAACTGATGCTTGCCCCGCCTTTGGCTGCGAGCCTGCTCCCTGCTCAAGCTGCTCATATGTCCCGTGACGCGTGGTTGGGGCTGTTTCATCCGGCAGACCGGGAAGAGCTGGCCAGCCGTTTCAATGATTTGTTGTCCCACGATACCCCCCTGTTGTTGTTGTTGTTGTTGTGCGTGCGCTTGCGCCAACCCGACAGTACGCGGCCGGTGACCTGGTATCGCATTCAGGGCCAGGTGCTGGGCGCAGAGGGCGGGCCACGTGTGGTGGGGTTCATGCTGGATGTCAGTGACATGCAAAACCAGCAACAGCAAGCGGCGGCGGCCCATGCGCGGCTCGACAACCTGATTGCCAGCTCCCCGGCCGTGATTTATGTGCAGCGCTATGCTGAGGGCGCGTTGCTGCCTGAATTCTTCAGCGCCAGCTTGCAACCTTTGTTGGGCTGGACGCGGGAAGCGTGCACGGCCACCGCGTTGATCGAGTGGGTGCACCCTGAGGACCGTGAGCATTACTTCGAACGCACGCGACGACTGCTGCGCGAAGGCAGTGTGCGCAGTCGCTATCGACTGCGCGACCTCCAGGGCGACTACCACTGGTTACTGGACGAGGCCAAGTTGCTGCGTGACGACTTGGGGTTGCCGGTCGAGGCCGTGGGCCTGTGGCTGGACATCACCGATGCCACGGAAGCCGCGGAGCGGGTCAAGCACAGCGAAGAGCGCTATCGCATGCTGGTGGAAGATTCCCCGGCGATGATCTGCCGCTACACCCCCGACTTGACCCTGACCTTTGGCAATCGCCCGTTAGCCAATTACCTGGAGTGCGCGCCCGAACAGTTACCGGGCATCAACCTCAGCGGCTGGTTGTCGCCGGAGCAACATCTGGCGTTTGTACAACGTTTGGCCACCTTGACCCCCGAATTCCCGGTCAGTACCGCCGAAATCAGCCTGCAACTGCCGGGGCGCGAACACGCGTGGTGGGTCTGGTCGGACCGCGGCGTGTTTGATGAGCACGGGACGTTGATCGAAGTGCAGGCGGTGGGGCGCGACAACACCGAAGTGCGGCGTTCGCAACAGCAGCTGACCCAGAGCGCCAAAATGGCCACCTTGGGCGAGATGGCCACCGGGCTGGCCCATGAGATCAATCAGCCGCTGAACGTGATGCGCATGGCCATCGTCAATGTGCTCAAACGCCTGAGCAACGGCGATGTGCAGATCGATTACCTGCAAGACAAACTCAATCGCCTCGATACCCAAGTGCAACGTGCGGCGCGGGTGGTAGACCACATGCGGGTGTTTGGTCGGCGTTCGGAGATCGAACAGCAAGTGTTTAACCCCGCCATTGCCATCGATGGCACGCTGTCACTGCTCAGTGACGGGCTGCGCGGCAAAGGCGTAGAGATTCGCTGCGAAGGGCTGGACTGCGGCGTCAACGTGCGCGGCCATGTCGACCAATTGGAACAGGTGCTGATTAACCTGCTGGTCAACGCCCGTGATGCCTTGCTCGGCAAGCGTGAAAAAGACCGTGACTTCGCGCCGTGGATCGGCCTTGGCATCGAAACAGCCCCCCGCCACGTGCGGTTGTGGGTACAGGACAACGCAGGCGGCATCGACCCTCGGTTGCTGGAGCGCATCTTCGAACCGTTCTTCACCACCAAACCCGTCGGCGTAGGCACGGGGCTGGTGTTGTCAGTGAGCTACGGCATCATCGACAACATGGGCGGACGGCTCAGCGTCAGCAACACCGAACACGGCGCCCGGTTTTGTGTGGAACTGCCCGTGGCGGAGGATCAGAGCACGAGTTGAGCGCGGCCGCCTTGGCCACAGGTCAGGTTAGCGCCGACTTGAACGTCTACCAGACTGATGCCTAAGTTCTTCAACAGGCTATTAACGATGGGGTCCACTAAGGCCCCCAGCAATTTGGTAAGGGTTGGTAGCAACAGAGTGACGACCCCGCTAATCGCAGTGGTTGCCGTCCCCACTACTGTGCTTAACGGATTACTGTTCGACGGTGCGTATGCTTGGATTTTCACGCCGGAAAGGGTTGTACTCAAACTGTTGACGACATCGTTTGTGGGCGCAAGGCTGCGAACAGCTGGCGGCAGCTTAAGGTTGGGCGGCGTGGCGTCAGGGGTGATGTTTTTAGAGAAAATCAGTGTCTGCGCGTTGGCTGTGGGGGGCGTGCTTCCAAGAGGCGCGTTGACGGTTAATGCAATGCCGCCTCCCGCGAACGGTACACGTGCGCCACAAGTGCCCAAGAACCCAAGAATGCGATGACAGGTTTTTATCCCGATATCTACAATCGGTACGGCCTGGGCAGTGGGCGGGACGTTGGAAGCGAAAGCGGCAACCGGATCAATTTTTCCTGCACGAAGGGTTGCCAGTGACTTGGTGGTGGAGAGCGTCAGGCTTTTGGTGTTATCGCTCCCTGAGGGGCAGGTATAACCGGTTACTTTTGCGGTAGCTGAAGCGGCATCGATGCTGATATCAATCTGCGGCGTTGGCAGTAGCACCGTGTCGAGTTGTTGGCAGCCTGCACCGAGCAGGCACAGGGCGCTGCCCAGCGTGTCGACCAGATTCAGACTCAGCAGGCTGTTCAGGACGGGCGTGAGCGAACCGACCAAGTCGGTGACTGCATTGGTCAGACCGGCGATATTGCTTAATAAGGGAACATTCAGCGATATCAGTGCCCTGACTTGAGCGGTACTGACTTGCAACGTTTGTTTGCCCGGATCGCCTATGATTGAAAACTGCGGGGGCTCGATCACTTTCAAACGTACGTTAACGCTCAAAACGCCGGGGATATCGACGGGCAAAGTGAGCGCAACAGCATTGTTGGCATTCGCCACTTGTAGGAACGCCTGAATCATCTGTATCAGTTGAAGGTTGGCATCCAGACCGGCAGTGGAACTGCCTGTGTTGAGTTTGAGCAAATCCCCAAGCGTGACCACAGCGGGGTTTAGTTTTACGGCAGTTTGTAACCCCAGCAGCGCCGCTTTCACATCAGCCGTAGCGCCGTTCATGTCCATAACCGTGGCCGCTGTTTGAATAAGCTGGGTCAACGTTGTTTTTGCTGCGAGCAGATTAGTGTAATCCCCCGCCGTCAATTTCAGGTCTATGGCCAGTTGGTTAAGGTAACTGAGTAAATTGATGTCGCTGTTAATCAAACCGTTCCAGCCCGCAACGGACAGATTAAGGCTTCCGCCGGCCAATCCCCCGATCACCGCGTTGAGCACGGCCGCTTGTGAATTCGTAGATATGGTTGTCAGCGTGCTGCGAATACTGATTTGCGCCAATGTCGCACTGGGCGAGGCCCCCACCGCGCTCGCCGTCAATCGGGTATTGAAGCCAAATTTCCCGTTGGAAAACAGGTTCCACAAGCCGCCCGCCACACTGGTTGGCACTACCGTGGTGGTAATGACGCGAATGGCGTCAGACTTGCTTGCATCGGCGCTGAATGTGCGCAGCATGTCGCTACCGGTCACCAGTGTGCCGCAAGTGGCGCTTAAGGTTTGTGTACTGCCGGGAGGGAAGTTGTTGCGCGTCGCGCTGGCGATAGCGTACGTGGTGGCCGTGTTGGTGCCGGTCGCCAGGCAATTGCCGCCCCGACTGACGGCCTCCAATACCGCGACATCCGCGACCCGTTGCAACTTGCGTTGCTCCAGGTACAAGCGGCCGCTGTCGACTACCAGCAACATAAACAACAGCACCAGGCCGAAGGTCAGGGCCGCCATCAAACCAATTGCTCCCCGCTGCGAACGAGGGCTGCTAAAACGGATGCCACGCAATTGGGGAGACATCGAGCACTCCTTTGCCGGCTTGCTGCCGAGCGCAACTCTCCAAGGGTGCAAAGGAGTGTAGTCAAGGTGCGCAGCACGCGCTGGCAAGTTGCCAGTCGGGGGACTGAACGGCAGCGACTACAGGGTATGCAGTTGCTGCCGGGCGGTCATTTGGCCTGCGGTTTGGGCGGGTAGTCGCTGAGGATCTTGCTCACGGCTTCGTGAATCGCCGCGCTGCGTTGCGCAGGCGTCGGGCTTGTGTCGACCACTTTTTCAGCACTGCCACGCCACACCAGTTGGTCGGTTTTGGCGTCGATCAGGTCAATTTGAAGGGTGCCTACCTGGTAGTTGATGTTGCGCACTTCATCGTAGACCGGCGCGCCCCAGTAACCTTCCCACGGGCCGCCCCAATAACCGCCCCACGGTCCACCCCAAGGGCCGCCGTAGCCATAGCCATAATTAGTCACCACTTGCTCCTGACGCTCAGCAACGATCAAGTAGGTCTGCACCCACAGGTCGGCCTTGGTTGCAGGGGTCACTTGGCGCAAGCCGCGCTGGTCCAACTGATAGGCCACGGCCTGGGTGATGCGTTGTTGGGTCAGGTCGCTTTTCAGCATCGGGTTATTGGGGACAAATTGCAGTGCGGGTTCCTTCCAGGCCCACGTGTGGAAGCTGGCGAAATCAACGGAAGGGTTGTAGTCGTGCGTGACCTGCATCGATTCGCAGGCGCTGAGCAGCAGTGCCAGCCCCACGAGCGCTATTCGACGTAGCATGATGATTCTCCACTTCAACGATGAGTCTTAATGAGGAGGATAGGCCTGTACTGCTGTGTTCAGCGATTCGCGTAAAGAGTTGCCGCGCTCGCTCAGGCTGCCCTTGCTGCTGGTTTCGGCGCTGGAACTCCAGACAGGCTCACCGGTTTTGCCGTCGTACAGGTTAAGCCGCACCACCATGACTTCCACTTCGTACGTTCGAATGATGGGTACGGTGTTGTACATACCGAACTGATTGCCATAACGACTGTAGCGATCTCCATAGAACCCGCCGTAACCCGCCCCATAACCATAGTCGTCCTGAACCTGGCGCAAGCGTTTTTCTGTATGTAAATCTGCACTGACCCGTAAATCCGGTGCGCGGCCAGGCTGGACCGGGCGCAAGCCTCGCTGGTCCAGGGCTGTGCTCACGGCTTCGGCAATCTGTGCCGAGTCGGCCCAGGCCGAACCTGCAGGCAGGCGGTCGTTGAGCCAGGCCCAGCTCTGGTAGCGAGCATAGTCGCGCGGGGGCGCCGGGTAGGCGCTCAAATCAATGGCGTTGGCAGCCTGCGGCGGGGCGGCAGGCATAGGCAGCGACGTGGCGGTATACGGGTTGGGGCTTTGGCAGGCGCCCAGCCCCAGGCTCAGAATCACAAGCGCAATGCGGCGATACATGAAACTCCCCCAAGAGGTGAACAGTTAACGCGGGCGGCATACCCAATGCAGGTAACGACCCAACCCTGCAAACGCAGGGTGGCGACGATGGGCCAGCTCCATCTCAACCAGTGCGTCGAGTTCTGCGCGGGCCTGGAACTCGACCGGCATGTAATCGTGGAATACACGCACGCCACTTTGGCTTTCAACCTGCCAAAGACCTTGCATGGCCTGCCCCAGCTCCCGTGGATCAAGGGGCTGCTGCGGGGTGAGGCTCTGCTTTTCGCCAGCCATGTCGTTCTTGCGCATTTTGCGGAAGTGACCTTTGAGCAGGTTGCGGTAGATCAGCGCATCCCGGTTGTAGAACGCCAGCGACAGCCAGCCGCCCTGGGCTGTCAGTTGATGCAGCACCGGCAGGATCGCATGGGGCTCGGCCAGCCACTCCAGCACCGCATGACACAGCACCAGGTCGTACGGTTCGGTCAGTTGGCCCAAGAGCTCTTGCCAGGACGCCTGAATAAAGGTGCCGCTCTGGCCTGCTTCGGCAAAGCGTTGACGCGCGCCTTCAAGCATTGGGGCAGCGGGCTCCGCCAGCGTGACATCATGGCCTTGTTCGGCCAGCCACAGCGACATGTGCCCCAGCCCCGCGCCGATGTCCAGCACGCGCAAGCGGCGTTTGGGCAGTGACTCTTTCAGGTCGGCTTGCAACACGGCGAGGCGGATCGCCCCTTTGGCGCCGCCGTAGATTTTTTCCGCGAAGCGGGTGGCCAGCAGATCGAAGTGACGGTCGCTCATTGGCCGAAACGCCTTTCGCTGTCCGCCAATTTGCTGCGTACCACGTCGTTCATGTCCAGGCCGAGTTCGCTGCACAGCAACAAGAGGTAGAGCACGATATCGCCGACTTCCTGACCGGCATGGGCCAATTTGTCAGCGGGAAGCTGGCGGGACTGGTCTTCGGTCAGCCATTGAAAAATTTCCACCAGCTCGGCCATTTCAACACTGGCGGCCATGGCCAGGTTTTTCGGGCTGTGGAAAGGTTTCCAGTCGTTCTTGTCGCGGATGCGGTGCAGGCGTTGGGTCAGTTCGTCGAGGTTCATTGCAGGTGTGCTCTCCAGAAGGCGCAAAGCTTGCGACCGAATGGACGTGGGCGCAAGTAGTCGCTGGCGCATCCGACAACCGCGACGCGTGGGAGGGCTATTTAACTCAGCGGCCGCCAACGCCCGACCATGTGCACCAGGTCGGGATGACCATTGACCTGGAAGTCGCCACTGGAACCGCCAGCGCTGCTTTGCAAAATCACTTCTGCAGGCAGGCGCACCGGTTTTTTGAAGTCCACCGTGATTTCGACGTTGGCCGCTGGCAAGTGCGAACTCAACGCGGCCAGCGTCCGGGCTTCAAGCCACAGCCCGTGGGCAATGGCCGTCGGCAGGCCGAACAGTTTGGCGCTGGCGGTGCTCAGGTGGATCGGGTTGTAATCCCCGGACACCTTGGCATAACGGCGACCGATGTCTTTGGCGGCATACCAGCGCGTCAACTCGGTCATGCCACCTGCAACAGGGGTGGCAGGCTGGTGCGCCTCGCCCGGTAAATCGACACCTTTACACAGCAAGGTACTTTGCGCCTCCCACAGTGGGCCGATCAAATCGTCCACCCGTGTGATCACGTCAAACGTCGCGCCTTTGGGGTGTTTTTGCAGGTTGTGCGCGTACACGCCAATGCGCAGTTGAGAGACGCTGCCCATGGGGCGCAACACGCGAATCTGGTTGCTCAGGTGGATCAACCCCAGCAGCGGAAACGGAAACGCCTGGTCGGTCAGTAACTGCATTTGCAACCCGAACGCCAGGATGTGCGGATACGTCGGTGGCAACAGTGAACTGGCGGGCAGGTCGCACGCCTCGCGAAAGGCCTCCAGCGGTTTGGCGTCCACCGCCACCCAGCAACGCAGCCCTTTATCGGGCAAGGTGTCGCCGGTGATTTTACGCTTGCTCGCCGCGTGGGCGTACAGCGCCGTCAGGTGCGGCGGGGTGTCGAGGTCAAGCCAATTCACAGTCATGGCTCAGGCCCCCAATACACTTTGGCCGCACACCCGCAGCGCCTGGCCACTGACGGCGCCCGACCCCGGTTGAGCCAACCATGCCACCGCTTCAGCGACGTCCTGGGGCAAGCCGCCCTGGCCCAGTGAACTCATGCGTCGACCGGCTTCACGCAGGGCAAACGGGATGTGCGCAGTCATCTGCGTTTCAATAAAGCCCGGCGCCACGGCGTTGATACTGATGCCACGTTCACTCAGCAACGGCGCCCATGCGTGGGCCAGACCGATCAACCCGGCCTTGCTCGCGGCATAGTTGGTTTGCCCGCGATTACCGGCAATGCCGCTGATAGACGCGAGCAAGATGACCCGTCCGTTGTCATGCAGGGTGCCGCTGTCGAGCAGGGCTTTGGTCAGCACTTGGGGCGCATTCAGGTTCACGGCCAGCACGGCGTCCCAGTATTCGGGGGTCATGTTGGCCAGGGTTTTGTCCCGGGTGATGCCTGCGTTGTGCACCACGATGTCGATGCCCTCCGGCAGCTGTTCAATCAATTGCGCGGCGGCGTTTTCGGCGCAAATGTCCAGCATGATGCTGCGCCCACCCAGGCGGGCAGCGAGGGCTTCCAGGTCGTTTTTGGCCGCAGGGACGTCCAGCAGGATGATGTCGGCGCCGTCTCGGGCCAGGGTTTCGGCAATGGCCGCGCCGATGCCGCGGGCAGCACCGGTGACCAGCGCCTTGCGCCCGGCCAGTGGTCGGGTCCAATCACTGACTTGGGTCGCGCAGGCCGACAGGCGCAGCACTTGGCCGCTGATGAATGCACTTTTGGGCGACAGGAAAAACCTCAGTGCGCCTTCCAGTTGCTCTTCGGCACCCTCGTCGACGTACAGCAGTTGCAACGTGCTGCCGTTGCGCAATTCTTTGGCCAGTGAGCGGCTGAACCCTTCAAGGGCGCGCTGGGCGCTGGCGGCCAATGGATCGCGTTGGGTGTCGGGTGCACGGCCCAGGATGACCAAGTGCGCGCTGTGTTGCAGGCTGCGCAGTAAGGGCTGAAAAAATTCGCGCAGTTGCTTGAGTTGATCGGTGTGCAGCAAATGGCTGGCATCAAAGACTACCGCTTTGAGCGTTGGCCCCTGACCGGGAATCCACGGGCTGGTGACTGAGGGTTCTGGGCCGTAGCTGAACACGGCATCCGTGAGTTTGCTGGCAAAGGCCGTGATGTGTTCACTCAGCGGGCCACCGCCGATCAACAACGGGCCTTCTACCGGACGCAGGCGCCCGGCCTGCCAGCGTTCCAGTCGCACCAGTGACGGAAGCCCTATCGCACCGACCAGACGCTGGCCGAGGGATGAGTTGGCGAAGTCGATATAACGGTCTGACATGGAACACTCTCCGACACATGGGGTTCAAAGGGTTGACCACAAAAATACAAGGGTCGTTCGTTAAAGGGTGATAGCACCTACGCTGTAACGACCAATGGTGACTCAATTAAAGGGGAAATCTTATGACTCAGCGGCGTGTGGCGATTATTGGCGGCAACCGAATTCCGTTTGCCCGGGCTAACGGTGCGTACGCGACGGCCAGTAATCAGGCGATGCTGACGGCCGCGCTGGAAGGGCTGATCGAACGCTTTAACCTGCACGGTGAGCGTCTTGGCGAAGTCGTGGCCGGTGCGGTGCTCAAGGACTCGCGGGATTTCAGCCTCACCCGCGAGTGCGTGCTGGGCTCGCGTCTGTCGCCACAGACCCCGGCCTACGACCTGCAACAAGCCTGTGGCACTGGACTGGAAGCCGCCTTGCTGGTGGCCAATAAAATCGCGCTGGGGCAAATCGAATGCGGGATCGCGGGCGGTGTCGACACCACATCTGATGTGCCGATTGGCCTGAACGATGGGCTGCGTCGGTGGTTGTTGCAGCTCAATCGCACCAAGGCGCCGCTGGACAAACTCAAGGCGGTGCTGCACTTGCGCCCGCAGTTTTTAAAACCCGCGTTCCCGCGCAACGGCGAGCCGCGTACCGGGCTGTCGATGGGCCAGCACTGTGAACTGATGGCGCAAACCTGGCATATCCCGCGCGCCGAACAGGACGCCTTGGCCCTGCACAGCCATCAGGCGCTTGCCACGGCGTATCACGAAGGTTGGGAAGACGATCTGGTGACGCCCTTTTTAGGCCTGACCCGGGACAACAACCTGCGCACGGATTTGACCCTGGAGAAACTGGCCGCGCTCAAGCCGGTCTTTGAACGCAGCGCCAAAGGCACGCTGACGGCCGGTAACTCGACGCCGCTGACCGATGGCGCCTCGGTGGTGTTGTTAGGCAGTGAGGACTGGGCCAAGGCGCGCGGCTTGCCGATTTTGGCGTATCTGCGCGATGGCGAAACCGCAGCGGTGGATTTCGTCCATGGTGCCGAAGGGTTGCTGATGGCTCCGGTGTATGCCGTCCCACGCTTGCTGGCGCGTAATGGCTTGAGCTTGCAGGACTTTGACTACTACGAAATACACGAAGCCTTTGCCGCGCAGGTGCTGTGTACGTTGAAGGCGTGGGAAGACCCCGAGTACTGCAGAACCCGTCTGGGGCTGGACGCCCCGTTGGGGGCGATTGACCGCAGCAAGCTTAACGTCAAGGGCAGTTCGTTGGCCGCGGGGCATCCGTTTGCGGCCACCGGCGGCCGCATCGTGGCCAACCTTGCCAAATTGCTGGACGCCGCAGGCCAAGGGCGCGGGCTTATCTCCATTTGCGCGGCGGGCGGGCAGGGCGTCACTGCGATTATTGAGCGCTGACCCGTTGCTGATTACATCGGCGCTGGCGCGGCATTGAGGGTAAGGCTTTCGGCCTCTTGCCGCTGGCGGCTGGCATAGTTTTCTGCCATCACCGAGCACACGATCAGTTGCAGCGGGTGATAGATCATGATGGGCAGCAGGATCAAGCCCAGCCCGGGGTTGGCGCCGAAGATCAGCGCGGCCATGGGCGCCCCGGCCGCCAGGGATTTTTTGCTGGCACAGAACACGGCGGCAATTTCATCCGGCGTGCTGAATTTCAGCGCGCGAGCGGTGCGAGTGGTCATCCACAGAATGACCGCAAGCAGCAGGGCGCTGCCGACAAAGGCGCTGAAAATCACCGAAGCCCCTTGTTGTTGCCACATCCCCGAGACCATCGAGTTGCAGAATGCGGCGTACACCAGCAGCAGAATCACCAACTTGTCGACGATGCCGGTGTAACGCTTGTGGCGGGCAAAAAAGCGGCCGAACAGCGGGCGTACCAGCTGCCCCAGCACCAGCGGCAGTAACAACAGGGCGCACAGGTCGAGCAGGGTGGCACCGAGGTCGATCCCGCCCGTGCCGCTGCCGACCACGAAACTCACCAGTAATGGCGTCAGGAAAATCCCCAGCACACTCGACAGGCTCGCATTGAGAATCGCCGCGGGTACGTTGCCGCCTGCGCTGCCCGTGAGCGCCACCGAGGAGGAGATGGTCGACGGCAGCGCGCACAGGTAAAAGAAGCCCAGCATCAACAACGGCGGTACATGACTGCCCAGCAGCAGGTCGGCCACCCACCAGATCAGGGGGAAGACGACAAACGTGAAGCCTTGCACCATTAGGTGCAGGCGCAGGTTTTTCAGGCCGTGGCGGATCTGCTCGCTGGACAGGTTGACCCCATGCAGGAAGAACACCAGGAACACGCCGATATTGATGACCCATTCTGCGTGCATCGCCCCGCCGGTGCTGCCGAATGCAGGGAACACGTACGCCAGAAACGTGGCTAGCAACATGCCGCACAGAAACCAGTCGGTGAATAGGCGTTTGAAGTGTTTGAGCACAGACATGGCAGGCACCGCAATATTGTAAGAATTGATGACGTAGCCTAACGTTGGCCCTTTCTGACGTATCGCGACATAAGGCCAATCCATGCCGCCAAACGGACAACGTGGCCCTCAACGGGCGATTCCACAGTTGGATGCACTGCCTCGGCCGTTATATGCACGGGCTGAGAGTTTGGGGGCGGGCTCGTGGACGCCGCGTCATCGGCATGACTGGGTGCAGTTTTCTTACGCCATCAGCGGCGTGTTGGGCGTTCACACGGATGAAGGCAGTTTTTTCGCGCCGCCGCAGTGGGGCATCTGGATTCCGGCGGGGCTAGAGCACGAAGTCATTACGTCCATGCGTGCCGAAATGCGCAGCTTGTATGTGCGTCGCGAAGACTGTCGATGGGCGCCGGATCACTGCCGTGTGCTGGAAGTCACGCCGCTGGCTCGCGAGTTGATCAAACGCTTTTGTGCGTTGCCCGTGAATTACCCCGAACACGGCAGCCCGGAGCAGCGTCTGGTGAGTGTGTTGCTGGACCAATTGGCTGAATTGCCGGAGGTCGGGTTTTCGTTACCGTTGCCCCGTCACCCGCGCTTGCTGGTGTTGTGCAATGAATTAATTGAAGCCCCCGATGCCGAAGTCAACGTGGGGCTGTGGTCGGGCCGGTTGGGCATGTCCGAGAAAACCCTGATGCGATTGTTTCAGCGTGAGACAGGTTTGAGCTTTCGTGGGTGGCGGCAACGGGTGCGATTGTTGTCGTCGTTGCAGGTGCTCGAAGCGGGAGGCCATGTCACGCGGGCTGCTTTGTCCTGCGGGTATGAGTCCACATCGGCCTTCATCGCGGCGTTCAAGAAAATGTTTGGCGCCACACCCGGCGAACTGTTTCGTCAACACTGAAGCTGGGGATATTAGGCGGTGCCGGGCAACCGGGGCTCGTCTATTATTCAAAAGCTTTGACGCAGGATGCGGCTGGCAGATTTGAGTACAGGGAGTGCTGCAAGCGACTTGGAATACAGTGCCCCTCTCCCCGTGGTGCGCGGATTGCCGTATAACGAGTGACTTTCGCGTGTTTGGTAATAAAGGACCCACAATAAAAGCTGATGAAGACTCCAAAACGCTTAGAACCCCTGATCGAGGACGGTCTGGTCGACGAGGTGCTGCGCCCACTCATGAGTGGCAAAGAAGCAGCTGTGTACGTAGTCCGCTGCGGCAATGAGCTGCGATGCGCCAAGGTTTACAAGGAGGCTAACAAACGAAGTTTTCGCCAGGCCGCCGAATATCAGGAGGGTCGCAAGGTTCGTAACAGCCGTCAGGCCCGAGCGATGGCCAAGGGCTCGAAGTTCGGTCGTAAAGAGACCGAAGACGCCTGGCAAAACGCCGAAGTGGCTGCGCTGTTCCGTCTGGCTGGCGCCGGGGTGCGGGTTCCAAAACCGTTCGACTTCCTTGAAGGCGTGCTGTTGATGGAGCTGGTGGCCGACGAATACGGCGATGCGGCGCCACGTTTGAACGACGTGGTGTTGGAGCCGGATCAAGCCCGTGAATACCACGCGTTTTTGATTCAGCAGATTGTGCTGATGCTGTGCACCGGTCTGGTTCACGGTGACTTGTCCGAGTTCAACGTCCTGCTGACGCCGACTGGCCCGGTCATTATCGACCTGCCGCAAGCGGTCGATGCGGCTGGTAACAACCACGCGTTCAGCATGCTGGAGCGGGACGTTGGCAACATGGCGTCGTATTTCGGCCGATTTGCCCCGGAGTTGAAAACGACCAAATACGCCAAGGAAATGTGGGCGCTCTACGAAGCGGGCACCTTGCACCCGAGCAGTGTATTGACGGGCGAGTTTGATGAGCCGGACGAGCTGGCCGATGTGGGCGGCGTCATGCGCGAGATCGAAGCGGCGCGCCTCGATGAAGAGCGACGTCAGGCCGTGCGGGCCGCCGATGAGGCGCCACCCGGCAAAACCGAAGAGCCGCCACCACCGTGGATGCAGTAATTCGCTGAAACAAAAAATCCGGCTGCGGCCGGATTTTTTGTGGGCGCGTTAATGACCCTGGCTTAGAAGCGGTTCAGCGGGACTTTCAGGCTGTGCACGCCCTGGTCATCCGCAGGCGGCAGGTTACCCGCGCGGATGTTGATCTGGATCGCCGGGATTAACAGCTGCGGCACAGACAAGGTGGCGTCACGGGAGGTGCGCATTGCCACAAACCCTTCAAGGTCGATGCTGTCATTGACATGAATATTGTGCGCCCGCTGCTCGCCCACGGTGGTGGTCCAGGCCACGTCGCGGCCCTCGGGCGGGTAGTCGTGGCACATGTACAGCCGGGTGTGCGGTGGCATCGCCAACAGGCGTTTTATCGAGTGATACAGCTGCTTGGCGTCGCCACCGGGGAAGTCGCAACGCGCGGTGCCCACGTCGGGCATGAACAACGTGTCACCGACAAACACATGGCTGCCCTCGATCTGGTATGCCATGTCCGCCGGGGTGTGCCCGGGCACGTGCAGGGCGCGCACTTCGAGCGGGCCGATGTGAAACACCTCGTCAGGGGTAAACAATTTGTCGAATTGCGAGCCGTCCTGCCGGAATTCAGGCTCAAGGTTATAGAGGTCGCGGAACACACCCTGCACGCGGGTGATGGGCGCTCCGATACCAATCTGGCCGCCGAGTTTTTTCTTCAGGTAAGCACTGGCCGACAGGTGATCGGCATGGGCATGGGTTTCCAGCAGCCATTGCACGGTCAGGCCTCGGGCTTCAACAAATGCCGCAATCCGGTCCGCGCTCCGGGTGCTGATACGCCCGGCAGCGGCGTCGTAATCGAGCACCGGGTCGATGATCGCGCAGGGGCCATTTATGGCTGCGTAGACCACGTAGCTGACAGTGGACGTAGCGGGATCGTAAAAGCCCTGTATTTCGGGGTGCATGGCGGCCTCACATCATTCGATACAATTCATAATATATTGAAATATATATTATTGAATCGTAAACTGTCGACCGTTATATCGGCAGAGAATTTTTAATGTCTGGACAGCTCACCCACCACGAAATAGGTCTGCTGCGCGATTCAGCGTCCAAAGCCTGCATGCTGCTCAAGGCGCTGGCCAACGAAGATCGCCTGCTGCTGTTGTGCCAATTGACACAGGGCGAACGCAACGTGGGCGAGCTTGAAGGGCTGACCGGCATTCGGCAGCCCACGCTGTCTCAGCAGTTGGGTGTGTTGCGCGACGAAGGATTGGTCAATACCCGGCGCATGGGCAAGTTCATCTTCTATTCACTCGCCAGTTTCGAAGTGGTCTCGGTCATGCAAACCCTGTCGGGGTTGTACTGTGGTCAAGCGCTTAAGCAGTAAGGCGTAGCGGGACCCGATCCATTCATTTTTGTTGTGCCTGGAGTGCTCAATGGAGCAAAACATCAAGCGAATCGACGCGTGCTTTTCGGTGACGGGTCAAATCGGTCAGTCTGATCTCCAAACGTTAGCGGGGCAGGGGTTTCGCAGTGTGATCTGCAACCGGCCCGATCATGAAGGCGGCCCCAAACAACCCGAACACACGGCACTCCGTGACGCAGCGCAGGCCCTGGGTTTGAGTTTTGCGTATGTGCCAGTGGCCACCACCGGGGCGACGGCGCAGGACGTCGAACAGATGCGCGCTTTGCTCGCGCAACTGCCGACGCCCGTTCTGGCGTTTTGCCGCACCGGCAATCGCTCTTCCAAACTGTATGAACTGGCGACCCGAGGTGCCCGCAGTGCGGCCTCCTATGACGTGGTGGTGATTGGTGGCGGTTCGGCCGGAATTTCAGTGTGCGCGAGTTTGCTAAAACGGGATGCAGCGTTGCGCATCGCCGTGGTTGAGCCCAGCGCCGAGCATTACTACCAGCCGGCGTGGACGCTTGTGGGTGGCGGCGCGTATGACGTAAAAAACACCGTGCGCCCAACGGCTGACGTGATGCCCAAGGGCGCCACATGGATCAAGGCGTCGCTGTCCGCATTTGCTCCCGAACGTCACGTGGTGCTGCTCAGTGATGGCAATGAGTTGGCCTATCAGCAACTGATTGTGTGCCCGGGGCTTGAACTGGCCTGGGAGAAAATTGAGGGGCTTGAAGACACGCTGGGCCAGCATGGCGTGACCTCCAACTACCGTTATGACCTCGCGCCGTATACCTGGGAGCTGGTGCGCACGTTACGCGGCGGCAAGGCGTTGTTTACCCAGCCGCCCATGCCGATCAAGTGTGCGGGTGCTCCGCAAAAAGCCATGTACCTGGCCTGTGACCACTGGCGCAAGCAGGGCGTGCTGGACGCGATTGCGGTTGAATTCAACCTGGCGGGTGCGGCGTTGTTCGGCGTATCGGCCTTTGTACCTGCGCTGATGAAATACGTTGAAGCCTACAACGCGACGCTGGCGTTTCAGTCCACACTGGTGAAGGTCGACGGTCCTAATAAAACAGCATGGTTTGAGGTCACTGACGCGAACGGCAACGTGACCCGTCAACAGAAAACTTTCGACATGCTGCATGTCGTCCCGCCGCAGCAGGCCCCGGATGTGATTCGTCGCAGCCCCTTGGCTGACAGTGCGGGCTGGTTCGAAACCGACCCGGCCACCTTGCAACACCCGCGTCACGCCGAGATCTTTGCCTTGGGCGATGTGTGCGGCACGCCAAATGCCAAAACCGCCGCGGCGGTGCGCAAGCAAGTCGTGGTGGTGGCTGAGAATCTCATTGCCTTGCGCAAGGGGGCTGCGTTGCCCCTGCGTTATGACGGTTACGGTTCCTGCCCGCTGACAGTTGAGAAAGGCAAAGTGATCCTCGCCGAGTTCGGCTATGGGGGCAAACTGCTGCCCACTTTCCCGCTTGACCCGACCGTGGCCCGTCAGTCGGCGTGGTGGCTCAAGGCGTCATTCCTGCCGTGGTTCTACTGGCAAGGGATGCTCAAGGGGCGCGAGTGGTTTACCGACTGCTCGGGAAGCTGAGCCAGGTATGTTGACCATTCTGTTTGGCCTGTTGGTGGGCGTGGTGCTGGGGTTGACCGGTGCCGGGGGCGGCATTCTGGCGATTCCGGCTTTAACGCTCGGGTTGGGTTGGTCGCTGGCGCAAGCCACGCCTGTGGCGTTGCTGGCGGTAGGCACTGCTGCGGCATTGGGTGCGCTCGACGGCCTGCGTAAAGGGTTAGTGCGCTATAAAGCGGCCGCGCTCATGGCATTGGTCGGCTCCATTACCTCACCGGTGGGGTTGTACCTGGCCACGTTGTTGCCGGCCAACGTGCTGGTGCTGCTGTTTGGCTGCGTGATGATTTTTGTGGCCGGGCGCATGTTTTTACAGGCCCGCGCCGATGGTCGGGAAGGGGCGAGTGAAGGGGTGCTGGAAAAAAACTGCATGCTCAATCCTGCCACCGGGCGCCTGACGTGGAATGCGCGTTGTAGCCTCACACTGGTATCGATCGGCGCCACCTCGGGGTTGCTAACGGGGCTGTTGAGCGTGGGCGGGGGGTTCTTGATCGTGCCTGCGTTTCGCAAGTTCAGTGATGTGCGCATTCATGCGGTGGTGTCCACCTCGCTGATGGTGGTGGCGTTGGTGTCACTCGGCACCCTGGGCAACTTGATGCGTCAGGGCGTGAGCCTGTCTACCGACGGCGTGCTGTTTATTGTCGCGACACTGGTCGGAATGATCGCGGGTCGGGTGATTTCGCCCCACGTCTCCGCTCAGTTGCTGCAACAAGGGTTTGCCGTGTTGTGTGCGCTCGTCAGTGTGCTGATGTTCGCCAAAGTGCTGATGTTCAACCTTTGACAAACGCCCCTGTTTACGCGCAACAACGCCCCGACGCCAGGCCCTTGAGGATCGGGCAGTCGGGGCGATGGTCACCCTGGCAGGTATCGACCAACTCTTGCAGGGTGTCGCGCAGGCTGGTCAGTTCGACGATCTTTTGGTTCAGCTCATCGATGTGTTGACGCGCCAGCGCTTTCACATCGCTGCTGGCGCGTTGGCGGTCTTGCCAGAGGGCCAGCAGCTTGCCCACTTCTTCCAGTGAAAATCCCAAATCCCGCGAACGCTTGATGAAGGCCAGGGTGTGCAGGTCGTCGTCACTGTACAGCCGGTAGCCGCTGTCACTGCGATGGGCGGGCTTGAGCAGGCCGATGGATTCGTAATAGCGAATCATCTTGGCGCTCAATCCACTGTGCCTGGCGGCTTGACCGATGTTCATGACGACTGTCTCCTACTCAAGGTCCTTGGGTTTCCAGAACTTCAGCAACAACGCGTTGCTGACCACACTGACGCTGGAAAAAGCCATCGCTGCCCCGGCCAGTACCGGGTTCAAAAAGCCGAAAGCCGCCAGCGGAATGCCGATCACGTTGTAGATAAACGCCCAAAACAGGTTTTGACGGATTTTGGCGTAGGTTTTGCGGCTGATGTCCAGCGCGGCGGGCACCAGCCGCGGGTCGCCGCGCATCAAGGTGATACCGGCTGCGTGCATGGCCACGTCTGTACCGCCGCCCATGGCAATGCCGATATCGGCGGCCGCGAGGGCCGGAGCGTCGTTGATGCCATCACCCACCATGGCGACCACGCCGGTCTTTTTCAACGCAGACACCGTAGCGGCTTTGTCGGCGGGCAGAACTTCGGCGTGAACGTCCTGAATACCCAGCGCC
This sequence comes from Pseudomonas sp. WS 5071, assembly GCF_012985765.1. Classification (NCBI taxonomy): domain Bacteria; kingdom Pseudomonadati; phylum Pseudomonadota; class Gammaproteobacteria; order Pseudomonadales; family Pseudomonadaceae; genus Pseudomonas; species Pseudomonas sp. WS 5071. The sequence continues at coordinate 255,164 of NZ_JAAQWY010000001.1, forward strand.
TCGGCTACCACCCTGGCACTGCCTTTATTGTCGCCGGTCAGTAAATGGCTGCTGATATGGCGTTCGGTGAGTTGTTGCACGGCAGACAGTGCCCCCGGCTTTAACGTGTCGCCAAAGGCGAACAGGCCCAATACTTTGGGCTGCGGGCTTTGCTCGATCAGCCAGGACAAGGTACGGCCTTCAGCCTCCCAGGCCGCGGCGGCGTCGGCCAGCGGGCCGGGAGCGAGGCCGGATTCGTCCAGCAAGCGACGGTTGCCCAGCGCCAGACGACGGTCCAGCAAGGTGCCTGCAATGCCTCTGCCCGTCAGCGACTGGCTGTCCGTGACATCGGGCACTGTCAGCTGACGCGCTGCGCAGGCATCGAGTACGGCGTTGGCCAGCGGGTGCTCGCTGCCGCGTTGCAGCGCTCCGGCAGCTTGCAGCAGTTGCGCTTCATCACCGTCGATGGCGCTTAAGTGGGCGATTTGCGGGGTGCCGGAGGTCAGCGTGCCGGTTTTGTCGAAGACCACAGCGCTGACTTCATGGGCGCGCTCAAGGGCTTCGGCGTCTTTGATCAAAATGCCATGCCGCGCGGCGACGCCGGTGCCGGCCATGATCGCGGTCGGGGTGGCCAGACCGAGCGCGCACGGGCACGCGATCACCAGCACCGCAACGGCGTTGATCAGCGCGGTCTCAATCGGCGCGCCGTAGAACCACCAACCGAGTAGCGTCGCCAGCGCAATCAGCAGTACCACGGGGACAAAAATCTGACTGACTTTATCCACCAGCTTTTGAATCGGTGCCTTGCCCGCCTGCGCGTCTTCAACCAGGCGAATGATGCGCGCCAAAACGGTTTCAGTGCCCAGCGCCAGGGTTTTGATCACCAAACGGCCTTCACCGTTGATGGCGCCGCCGGTGACTTTATCCCCCGGCTGTTTTGGCACGGGCAGGCTTTCGCCGCTGATTAGCGCTTCGTCGGCATGGCTTTGACCTTCGACCACTTCGCCGTCCACCGGGAAGCGTTCGCCGGGTTTGACCAGCACCAGGTCGTTGAGGCGCAGGTCGCTGATGGCTACATCCTGTTCCTGCCCGTCGACCACCCGCAGGGCGCGTTCGGGACGTAAGGCCTCAAGCGCCCGGATGGCGCTGGCGGTCTGGCGTTTGGCGCGACTCTCAAGGTATTTGCCCAGCAGCACCAGTGCGATCACTACGGCTGAGGCTTCGAAGTACAGGTGCGGCATGCTGCCGGGGGCGGCGATGGCCCACTCATACAGGCTCAGGCCGTAACCGGCGCTGGTGCCGAGCGCGACGAGCAAGTCCATGTTGCCCGCACCGGCTTTGACGGCTTTCCAGGCGGCGACATAAAAACGTGCGCCCAGGATGAACTGCACAGGCGTGGCCAGCAGAAACTGCGCCCAGGCAGGTAGCATCCAGTGCAGACCGAACGGCTCGACCAGCATCGGTAACACCAACGGCAATGCCAACACGATGGCCGCCACCAGTGACCAGCGCTCACGGCGCAGGCGTTGGTGTTGATCGTCTTGTGTAGCGTGTACGTTTTCTGTGAGGTGGGCGCTGTAGCCCGCCGTCGTCACAGCTTTAATCAACTCGGCAGGGTCGACATGCCCCATCGATTCAATATGCGCCCGTTCACTGGCCAGGTTGACGCTGACGTTTTTCACCCCGGGAACTTTAGCCAGCGCTTTCTCGACCCGGCCAGCACAGGAAGCGCAGGTCATGCCGCCGATGGTCAGTTCCACCGTTTGGCTGGGCACGCTGTAGCCAGCTCGGGCAACGGCTTCAACCAGCAGCGGCAAGCTGTCGGCAGGCGCCTCGACACGCGCCTGTTCGGTGGCCAGATTGACGCTGACCGATGTCACCCCCGGCACGTTGGCCAGTGCTTTTTCTACGCGGCCAGCGCAACTGGCGCAGGTCATGCCGGCGATCGGCAAGTCGTATTGAATGGGCACGAACAATCCTCCTCAAGAAGTTATCTATCCCTAGAATCGACCTTGACCCGGTGGGAAGGTCAAGGCGCTTGTTGATTGTGGCGGCCGTCTACTGGGCGGTGCTTAATATTCGAGCTGGGCAGGCGTGAGGTAAGGGCCGCTCGCTCGCATTGCAATGCGATATTTGCGCACATCGCCCGCTTTCAAGGTGATGGTTTGAGACGGCAGGGCCAGCATGCCCGGCAGACAACCCGGGGCCTGGCCCGGCAATGACTTGAGGCGCAGGTTGATACGCCCGGGCGGGAGGTTGAAGGACGTGGCTTGTTCCTGAAACAAGCGGCCCGCCAGTTGGTCATCTATATAGAGGCCGATTTCACAATTGGTGGGCACTTCAAGGCGCTCGCGGGAAATGATCAAAACACCGTAGTCCTGATCAGCGTTTGCCCACAACGGCAAGCTGGCAAGACCTAAAAGGCTGACTAGGCTCAAAGCGGACCAGCGCATGGCTACGTATCCTGTTTTCTAATCGGAAAGTTTGCAGCTTGGCCGACCGCGAAACAGATTGCCAGTATCGTGTCTCTGCACCAGGGCTTGACCTTGCCATAATGGCAAGGTGGACACTTTGAACCTCTCTCACCAAGGAGTGAACACAATGCACGTACTTAACGTTTCCGGTATGACCTGTGGCGGTTGCGCGAACTCGGTAACACGGGCGGTCCACGGGGTGGACAAGGACGCCAAAGTTGAAGTGGATCTGGCGAAGAAAACCGTCACAGTGGATAGCAAATTGCCCAAGCTGGATATCATCGACGCGATCACCAATGCAGGGTTTGAAGCGCGTTCCATGAGCGCTCAGCATTAACATACCTGGCATTTTCTGTTGCCAATCGCAGCTGCACGTTGCTGCTCGGCAACAGAGGAGGCCATGGGGTCACGATGGAATGTAATCGCCAGTTTATTAGCTAGCTCGCTATCTTTATGTTCAAGATCCGTCAGCACAGCTAGACTACCGGGTCGCGCTGACACTCGTCCGACCTGGATCCCTGATGAACTTTAGAACCATTTTGATTCTCGGTGCCTTGAGCGCCTTCGGTCCCTTGGCCATCGATTTTTACTTACCGGGTTTCCCGGCGATGGCTCAAGCATTCGCGACCGATGAAAAACACATTCAACTCACTCTGGCGGTTTACTTTCTGGGCTTGTCCATCGGCCAGTTGGTCTACGGCCCCATTGCGGATCGGTTTGGGCGGCGCGTGCCTTTGTTGGTGGGCGTCGGGCTGTTCACTGCGGCGTCTTTTGCCTGTGCCTTTGCGCCCTCGCTGGATTGGCTGATCGGGGCGCGCTTTGTCCAGGCCCTTGGCGGTTGTGCAGGGATGGTGCTGTCGCGGGCGATTGTCAGTGACAAGTGCGATGCAGTGGGCTCAGCCAAGGTGTTTTCGCAACTGATGCTGGTCATGGGGCTGGCGCCGATCCTTGCTCCCATGCTCGGCGGCCTGCTGGTGAATGTGTACGGCTGGCAGGCGATTTTCATTGTCCTGACGGGTTTCAGTGCCCTGGCAGCGCTCGCCGTGGCGCTGGGCCTGCCGGAAAGTTTACCGGCCAATGTGCCGCGTCAGCCGTTGTCCGGCGCGTTACGCCAATACGGCCGCTTGCTCAAAGACCGTGAATACCTGGGGCATGCGCTGACCGGCGGGATTGCCATGGCCGGAATGTTCGCCTACATCGCCGGCTCGCCGTTTGTGTTCATCAAGTTGTATGGCGTCCCGGCCGAGCACTACGGTTGGCTGTTCGGCAGCAATGCGGCGGGCTTCATTCTTGTGGCACAAATCAACGCGCGGTTACTGGCCAAGCGTGGCCCGGCCTTTTTGCTGTCGCGCATGGTGTGGGTGTACCTGGCCGCCGGGTTGACTCTGTTGGGCGTCAGCGCCTTGCACACGGCGCAACTGTGGCCGCTGTTGATCCCGCTGTTTATCTGCATCGCCAGCCTGGGTTGCATCATTCCCAATGCCTCGGCCTGCGCCATGAGCGGGCAGGGCGCACGGGCGGGAAGCGCTTCGGCATTGCTCGGTTGCCTGCAGTTCAGCGTGGCGGCGGCTGCGGCATGGCTGGTGGGGGTTTTACACGATGGCAGCGCCATGCCGATGGCCATGGTCATCAGCTTGTGCGGGATTTTGGCGGTGTCGATTGCGCTGGCAACCCGGCGGCTGTACACCGCGCGGATTGCCGCTCAAACGTCGATTTGATTTAGCCAGCCATTCGTTCAGGCAATCTGTGCGGGGCTTGCAAACGTGTACGCAGCGTATCCACAAAGGCTCTGGCCTCGGACTCGCTGCGAAAATTGATCGCTTGTTGGTCGATTTGAACCTGCCACTGGCAGTCGCGGGATCTTGCTAACGCTTTTATCAGGATTTTCATTTCTGGCCTCCTCAGGTTCGCAAAGGAGGCCAGTGTATGCCCGATAACGCTGAGAAATATGACGGGCATCAAGTCTCTGACTGACGGTTACAAAATGGCCGGTCCAGTCCCGTCACCTGCCTCTCAAAATCCTTCCAGTACAATCTTGCCCTTGGACTTGCCGCTTTCCAGCAGCGTGTGGGCGCGACGCAGGTTGTTCGCGTTGATGGTGCCGAAATGTTCGCCCACGGTGGTGCGCAGGGTGCCAGCGTCGATCAGTTCCGCGACCCGGTTCAGCAAGTGATGCTGTTCAATCATGTCCGGGGTTTCGAACAACGAGCGGGTGTACATGAACTCCCAGTGCAGCGACAGGCTCTTGCGTTTAAGCAGTGAGATGTCCAGCGCCTTGGGGTCGTCGATCAGGGCCAGTTTGCCCTGCGGCGCCAATGCCTCGACCAGTTGCGCCAGGTGTTGATCGGTTTGGGTCAGGCTGGCGACGTGAGTTACGGCGTCGATACCGGCCTGCAGCAACGCTTCGCTCAGGGGCTGGCGATGATCGACGATCACATCGGCGCCCAGTTCGCGCACCCAGGCTTGGGTTTCCGGACGCGAAGCGCTGCCGATGACCTTGAGCCCGGTGAGCTGACTGGCCAGTTGGGTCAGGATCGACCCTACGCCGCCCGCCGCACCCACAATCAACAGGCGTTGGTGCAGGTCAGTCTTGCCTTGTGCGATGCCGAGGCGGTCAAACAACAGTTCCCACGCAGTGATGGCCGTTAAAGGCAGTGCAGCGGCTTCTGCGAAGCCCAGGCTTTTTGGCATATGGCCGACGATGCGTTCGTCGACCACGTGACGCTCACTGTTGGCACCGGCGCGGGCGATGGAACCGGCATAAAACACCTTGTCGCCGACCTTGAACAGACTCACATCACTGCCCACGGCCTTGACCACACCGGCCACGTCCCACCCCAGAACCTTGGCAGTGCCTGGGTCGGGCTGTGCGTTTTGCCGCACTTTGGTATCGACCGGGTTCACGGAAATGGCGTTGACTTCCACCAGCAGGTCTCGCGGCCCGGCGACCGGTTCCGGCAGTTCAATATCTTGCAGGGCCTGCGGATCTTCAATGGGCAAAGAATGGTAATAACCGACAGCTTTCATAGGGCGCATCCTGAAGAGGGAGAAAACGTGGGGCGATGATTCGCTATTTCCTGCCGTTGTAAAACCGGCTAAAACGGCAGGCTCTTTCAATATATTTTTGATAATAGGCGGGTTTATCCACCATGCTGCGCTTTGATGACCTGCAAGTGTTTGTGCGCGCTGCCGATCTGGGCAGCCTGTCCGCGGCGGCGCGGGTGATGGACATGTCGCCAGCAGTGGCGAGTGCGGCACTCAAACGGCTTGAGGCTCAGTTGGGCTCGCGTTTGCTGGCGCGTTCGACCCGCAGCCTGCGTTTGACAGCTGAGGGGCAGGGTTTTCTGGAGTATGCCCGTAAGGCGTTGAGCAGTCTGGATGAAGGAAGGCGACTCTTGTCCCGCGGGCAGGATCAGGTCAGTGGGGTTTTGCAGCTCTCGGCGCCTTCAGACTTTGGCCGAAACGTCCTGTTGCCATGGCTTGATGCCTTTCAGCGTGAGCACCCGCAACTGACGGTTCGGCTACTGCTGGGGGACCGCATTGCCGATCTGTTTCGTCAGCCGGTGGACATCGCTTTGCGCTATGGCGAGCCGGAGGATTCCAGTTTGGTTGCCTTGCCGGTGGCGGCGGACAATCGCCGGGTGTTATGCGCGTCGCCCGCTTATCTGGCGCGTGCTGGCGAGCCGCATCAACTCGAACAACTGCTGCAACACAATTGCCTGCTGTATATGCTCGGCACACGCGTACATGACCACTGGCGATTTCATGATGGCAAGCGTGAGTCAGGCCTGACAGTGAGCGGGGACCGTTTCAGCGATGATGCGGATGTGGTGCGTTTGTGGGCATTGGCCGGGGCGGGAATTGCTTATAAGTCCTGGCTGGACGTGTCGGCGGATGTGCGAGCGGGAAGGCTCATCGTGCTGATGCCAGAGCTGGTGGGCGAGCGGGCACCGCTGAACATGTTGTGTGCTCACCGGGCACAGTTGAGCAAACCGGTGAAATTATTACGGGACATGCTTGGCGAGCGTTGTGCAGAACTGGCTCGGTACCCGTAATCGCCGCCGCACGCGACGGCAGCGATCACGGACAAGGCGTTACGGCTTGACCAAACGCGCATCCAGACCGTTTTGCGCCAAGCGCTTGGCCTGATCTTCGGTCATGCCCAAATGCGTGTGCAAGGCGTGGAAGTTCTCGGTCATGTACCCGCCGAAGTAGGCCGGGTCATCGGAGTTCACGGTGACTTTCACGCCGCGTTCCAGCATGTCGAGGATGTTGTGCTGAGACATGTGATCAAACACGCACAATTTGGTGTTGGACAGCGGGCACACGGTGAGCGGAATTTGCTCGTCGATAATGCGCTGCATTAAACGCTCATCTTCAATGGCGCGTACGCCATGGTCGATCCGCTCAATTTTCAGCAGGTCGAGGGCTTGCCAGATGTACTCCGGCGGACCTTCTTCGCCAGCGTGGGCCACTGTCAGGAAGCCTTCGGCGCGAGCACGATCAAATACGCGCACAAATTTGCTGGGCGGGTGGCCCATTTCGGAGCTGTCCAGGCCCACGGCGATAAATGCATCGCGGAACGGCAAGGCCTGATCGAGGGTTTTTTCGGCTTCTTCTTCGCTCAAGTGGCGCAGGAAGCTGAGGATCAAACCACTGGTGATGCCCAGTTGCTGTTCGCCGTCCTTGAGTGCAGCGGCAATGCCGTTAAGCACGACTTCAAACGGCACGCCCCGGTCGGTATGGGTTTGCGGGTCGAAGAACGGTTCCGTGTGAATGACGTTCTGCTCTTTGCAGCGCAACAGGTACGCCCAGGTCAGGTCGTAGAAGTCCTGCGAGGTGCGCAATACGTCCGCGCCCCGGTAATACAGGTCGAGAAACTCTTGCAGATTGTTGAAAGCGTACGCTTTGCGCAGGGTTTCGACGTCGTTCCACGGCAGGGCGATCTTGTTGCGTTCAGCCAGAGCGAACAGCAGTTCAGGTTCCAGAGATCCTTCAAGGTGCAGGTGCAGTTCCGCTTTTGGCAGGGCGTTTAGCCAGTCATACATATCAGTTTTTCTCATCAAATCACGTGCAGATGGCGGCATTCTACAGGCCCGGGCCGACATATTTGGTAAAACCCGACCAAGCTATTTGCCACACCTTTGTCATTGGTGAGGTGCGCAAGCGCGGAGTTGTGCATTCAGTGAACTAAGATGTAACGAAACGTTAGCGAGTTGCGGCAGTCTGTAACCCAACGACGTGTATTGGTTCTCAGGCAAAAGGCTCGCGATGCTGACTTTCTTAAAAGATGAAAAACTCCTGCTACTGGCAATTGTCCTGGCGTGCGCTGCCTTCCCGCTGGAGCCCTGGCTGCTGCATAACGGGCAAGTGACAGCGCTGGTGGCTGGTGGCGTACTGATTGCAGCCATTGTGTGTGCATCCATGCGCGTGGCCCATCACGCTGAAGTGCTGGCTGAAAAGTTCGGTGACCCTTACGGAACGATGATCCTGACACTGTCAGCCGTTCTTGTTGAGGTCGTCATCCTTGCGATCATGATGAGCAATGAAGCATCTCCAACGTTGGTGCGGGATACGATCTATTCGGCCGTGATGTTGGATATCAACGGGATTCTGGGCCTGGCAGCACTGATGGGCGGGATCAAGCACGGTGAACAGTCCTACAACGACGATTCGGCGCGCACCTACAGTGTGATGATTCTGACGGCCATGGGCGTGTCGATGGTGGTGCCGGAATTCATCCCCAAGGCTGACTGGAAAATTTATTCGGCCTTCACGATTGGCGCGATGGTGTTGCTGTACACCCTGTTCTTGCGCATGCAGGTCGGGCCGCACAGTTACTTTTTCAGTTACAGCTACCCCGAAAAAAAGGGCCGTAAACGTGCGCCAGAAGGGGAACCCGCGAACCTGAAACTGTCGGTCGGGGTTTTGGTGTTTGGCATTATCGTGATCGGCGCCTTGGCCGAGGTGATGTCCAAGGCGCTCGACTTGGGGCTGGAAGGGACGGGCGCACCGCCCGTGATTACCGCGATTGTGGTGGCCGCGATCTCGGCGGCGCCAGAAATCTTGACGGCCCTGCGTGCAGCATTGGCCAATCGCATGCAGTCGGTGGTGAATGTGGCGCTCGGGGCTTCGCTGTCCACTGTTATCTTGACGGTGCCCGTGATGGAGGCCATGGCGCTGTACACCGGCCAGCCGTTCCAGATGGCCATGACGCCCGTGCAAACGGTGATGGTGTTGATCACGTTGGTCGTGAGTGCCATCAACTTGAATGACGGCGAGACCAATGCGATCGAAGGCATGACGCATTTTGTGCTGTTTGCGACGTTCATCATGCTGTCGCTATTGGGGCTTTGAGGCAAAGGGCGGCTTGAACGCGCCGCCCTCTGTTCTGCTTACCAGGGAATCGTCTGACCTTTGTAGTCGATAAAGTAATGCCCGCCTTTCCCTGCATATGCCTTCACTTGTTCAACCAGCCCACGGGTACTGGTTTCAACATCTATATCGGCGCCTTCACCGCCCATGTCGGTCTTTACCCACCCCGGGTGCAGGGTCAGTACGGTAGGCCGGTCTTCACCCAGTTGACTGATGAACGTATTCGTCATGGAGTTGAGTGCGGCCTTGCTGGCTTTGTAGAGGGCAAGTTCAGGCGCGTCAGGCGATGTAATACTGCCGAGCCCGGAACTCATAAACGCCAAAACCCCACTGCCTTTACGGATTTTGCTGACAAAGGCTTGTGCCAGGGTGATCGGCGCTACGCTGTTGGTCAGGAACAATTGGCCGATGTCGGTCAGGCTGGCGCGCCCCGACGCTTGATCGTCCGGGCCCTTGATGCCAGCGTTCACAAACACCAGGTCATATACTTCGGTGTCCAGTTTTTGGCTCAAGGCCCGGATGGCCTCAACGTTGTCCAGATCCAGTTGTTCAATGCTGGCCTTGCCCAGTGCTTTAAGCTTTTCCACGTTGTCAGGGTTACGCACCGTGGCGGTGACGTTCCACCCATCTTTGATGAGTTGCTCGACCAGGCCCAGACCCAGTCCGCGTGAGGCGCCAATGATAAGTGCGTTTTTAGCTGTCATGAGTCGCGTCCTATGAAAGGTAAATGAGGATCACCGAACACGGTTTTACTCCTTCAGCCAGCCACTGCCCAGCCGTACAGTTTGGTTAAAAAATATACAAACCTGAGCGCCCGTTACAGAATGTGCGCTCAGGTTGGGTTTGCACGGGTTATCCACAGGTTGCTCCACAGGATCTGTGCGCAACCCGGGCGGCCGGCTATAAGTACGAGTGGCGATGGTCCGAAGCGGTATAAGTCAGGTTAACGCGCTGCTTGCACAGCGTTTTTCCTTTTCAGAAGTGGGTGTCGATCAAAAAACGTACAAAGTGATGCAGGCCACGCCCGATAAGGGCTGTAGCCGTGTGTGCTCAGGTTATCCACAGTCGGGTGCACAGTGGTTGTGGGCAACTGTTTAGGTGGGAACAAAGCCTGTCAGCCTTCAACGTTGATCGGCTTGCGGATCAACATAATGCGGCCACGACTGAGGTCGGCCAGTTGCGCTTGCAAGACAGGAATATGCGCGTCGCAGACTTCCAAGCATAACTCCACCCCGTTGGCGGTGAAGGTTTCGTTGCTCAGCACGCCGTTGAGTTCTGACACGCGCAATTTGACCAGTGCCAATTCACTGAAGCTGCAAGCGCACTCAAGTGCGACCCGGGTGATAAGCGGTGACTTTTCGGCCGTTTGCAGGCATTTGTTGGCACCACCCCCATAAGCACGTGCCAAACCCCCCGTGCCCAGTTGAATGCCGCCATACCAGCGAGTCACCAGCACCACAACGTGATCGCAATCTTGCGCTTCAATGGCCGACAGAATGGGGCGTCCAGCTGTGCCGCCGGGTTCGCCGTCATCGCTGCTGCGGTACTGATCGCCCAGCCTCCAGGCCCAACAGTTATGGGACGCGTTGAGGTCGCTGTGCCGCTCAATAAAGTCGTAGGCCTCTTGAGCACTGGTGATGGGCGCGGCATAGGTGATGAAGCGGCTCTTGCGGATTTCTTCGCGGTGCTCGCATGGACCGGTCAGGGTTGAAGGCATATCGGTTCCGGGCTGTGCGCGAGGCGTGGAGGCTCCGCGGCGGGGCTGAGGAGAAGTGAACGTTAGCGTGTCGATTCAAGGCTCTCAAGGAAACTTTCAAGGACCAGGTGAGGGCGGCGGCCTTTGCGGGTGACCGAGGCCAGGCTCAAATCATAAAAACGCGATTCGGGTTTGAGCGCACGCAGACGACCTTGTTGCACCCACAAACTGGCGTAATGGTCAGGCAGGTAGCCTATGTAGCGTCCGGTCAGAATCAGGAACGCCATGCCTTCGCGGTCTGAGGCGCTGGCGGTGCACTTGAGTGCCTGATAATGCGCCTGAATCTCTGAGGGCAGACGAAAAGTCGGCGCAATGGCGTCCTGATCGTTGAGGCGGTCGTCTTGTAGCTGGACGTCATCGACATAAAACAGTGGGTGACCGACAGCACAGTAAAGCAGCGACCGTTCGCTATACAGCGGTTGATATTCCAGACCGGATAACGCACTGGCCTGAGGCACAACGCCCACGTGCAGACGTCCGTCGAGCACACCTTGTTCTACTTCATTGGGCGAAATCATGCGGATCTGAATTTGAACGTCGGGCCCGCGTTCTTTGAGTTGAGCCAATGCGTGGGTGATGCGCATATGGGGGAGGGTGACGAGGTTGTCCGTAAGGCCGATGGTCAGCTCACCGCGCAAGTGTTGATGCAGGCCGTTGACCTCTGTGCGAAAGCTCTCTAACGCGCCAAGTAATTGCAACGCTGACTGGTAGACCTCGCGACCTTCTTCCGTCAGGGAAAACCCCGCGCGCCCGCGTTGGCATAGGCGCAAGCCCAGGCGCTGCTCCAGATCACTCATTTGCTGGCTGATCGCAGACCGGCCAATGCCGAGGACTGTTTCTGCTGCAGAAAAACCGCCGCACTCCACCACACTGCGAAAGATGCGCAACAAGCGAATATCGAAGTCGCTGACTTGCGCCAAGGCATCGGAACGACGGCTGCTCATAGTTTAGTAAACGCCTAACTGAAGGTTAGAAGAGTTGGATTTCATCGACTTTATAGGCGTGGCAATTTAGCTGCAACCACGATTTTGACCCGACACTGCACTCTGTCTTGCGAGGTTTTGCTGATGAACATGCCTGAAAACGCCGAGTTAAACGTAGCCAGCCAGCTAAAGCTGGATGCGCACTGGATGCCTTACACCGCCAATCGTAATTTTCATCGTGATCCGCGTTTTATCATCGGCGCCAAGGGCAGTTATCTGACGGATGATAAAGGTCGGCAAATTTATGACTCATTGTCAGGTCTGTGGACATGTGGTGCAGGCCATACACGCACAGAGATTCAGGAAGCCGTGGCCAAGCAGCTCGGCACGCTGGATTACTCGCCAGCCTTTCAATATGGCCATCCCTTGTCGTTTCAGCTGGCCGAGAAAATTACCGAGTTGACGCCCGGTAACTTGAACCATGTGTTCTTCACCGATTCCGGCTCGGAGTGTGCGGATACCGCTGTGAAAATGGTGCGTGCGTATTGGCGGCTGAAAGGCCAATCGACCAAAACCAAAATGATTGGTCGGGCACGCGGTTATCACGGGGTGAACATTGCGGGCACTAGTCTGGGGGGCGTGAACGGCAATCGTAAGTTGTTTGGTCAGGCCATGGCGGATGTCGACCATCTCCCGCACACCTTGCTGGCGAGCAATGCCTTTTCACGCGGTATGCCAGAGTTGGGTGGTATCGCGCTGGCGGACGAACTGCTCAAGTTGATCGAGCTGCATGACGCTTCAAATATCGCCGCGGTGTTTGTCGAGCCGATGGCAGGGTCTGCCGGGGTGCTGGTTCCGCCTCAGGGATATCTGAAACGCCTGCGTGAAATCTGTGATCAGCACAACATCCTGCTGGTATTCGATGAGGTTATTACCGGGTTTGGTCGCACAGGCTCAATGTTTGGAGCCGACAGTTTCGGTGTGACGCCGGACTTGATGTGTATCGCCAAGCAGGTCACTAACGGTGCGATTCCAATGGGGGCTGTGATTGCCTCTACCGAGATTTATCAGACATTCATGAATCAGCCGACGCCGGAGTACGCCGTCGAATTCCCGCACGGCTATACCTATTCCGCCCACCCGGTGGCGTGTGCAGCAGGGCTTGCCGCGCTGGACTTGCTGCAAAAAGAACATCTGGTACAGAGCGTCGCTGAGGTTGCACCGCATTTCGAGAATGCGTTGCATGGTTTGAAAGGCGTGAAGAACGTCATCGATATCCGTAACTACGGTCTGGCTGGTGCGATCCAGATTGCTCCACGCGATGGCGATGTGATTGTGCGTCCTTTCGATGCCGCGATGAAGCTGTGGAAGGCCGGGTTCTACGTTCGTTTCGGCGGTGACACGCTGCAGTTTGGCCCGACTTTCAATAGCAAACCTCAGGATCTGGATCGCTTGTTCGATGCAGTGGGAGAGGCGTTGAATCAGATCGACTGATCCCTTCTATATAGAAGAGACATTTTTGGCTTTCGACGTGCGCGTAATGTGTGCGTCTGCAGACCTGTTTTGGAGTGGCAATGAGCACGATTCAACATTTGATCAATGGTGAGCTGGTAAGTGATTCCGGCCGTACTGCCGATGTGTACAACCCGTCGACCGGGCAGGTGATTCATCAGGTTCCTTTGGCCAGCCGCGAGACGATTCAACAGGCAATCGACACGGCAAAGGCGGCTTTCCCCGCCTGGCGTAATACGCCTCCAGCCAAACGTGCCCAGGTGATGTTCCGTTTCAAGCAGCTGCTAGAGCAGAACGAGGCCCGCATTTCTCAGTTGATCAGCGAAGAGCATGGCAAGACGCTGGAGGATGCGGCAGGTGAGCTCAAACGCGGGATTGAGAACGTCGAATACGCGTGCTCGGCACCGGAGATCCTGAAGGGCGAGTACAGCCGCAACGTAGGCCCGAACATTGATGCATGGTCTGACTTTCAGCCGATCGGGGTTGTGGCGGGGATAACGCCTTTCAACTTCCCGGCCATGGTTCCGTTGTGGATGTACCCGTTGGCCATTGTGTGCGGTAACTGTTTCATCCTTAAACCTTCGGAACGCGATCCAAGTTCGACCTTGTTGATTGCGCAGTTGCTTCAGGAAGCGGGTCTGCCTAAAGGCGTATTGAGTGTCGTGCAGGGTGACAAGGCTGCCGTAGACGCCCTGATTGAAGCGCCAGAAGTGAAAGCCCTGAGCTTTGTCGGCTCGACGCCGATTGCCGAATACATCTATGCCGAAGGGACAAGGCGCGGCAAGCGTGTTCAGGCATTAGGTGGCGCGAAGAACCATGCGGTACTGATGCCTGATGCCGATTTGGATAATGCCGTGAGTGCGTTGATGGGGGCTGCTTATGGCTCATGTGGCGAACGTTGCATGGCGATTTCGGTGGCCGTGTGCGTTGGGGATCAGGTGGCGGATGCCTTGGTGGCCAAGTTGGTGCCGCAAATCGAGGCGCTGAAAATTGGCGCAGGGACTTCTTGCGGCCTCGATATGGGACCTTTGGTCTCGGGGCAAGCGCGTGACAAGGTCAGTGGGTATGTGGCTGACGGTGTGGCGGCAGGAGCCAAGCTGGTGGTTGATGGGCGAGGCTTGAGTGTAAAGGGTCATGAAGACGGGTTCTTCCTGGGCGGTTGCTTGTTCGATCACGTTACGCCAGAGATGCGCATCTATAAGGAAGAGATTTTTGGGCCGGTTCTGTGCATCGTGCGTGTAAACAGTCTGGAAGCGGCGATGCAACTGATCAACGAGCATGAGTATGGCAACGGTACGTGCATCTTCACTCGCGATGGCGAGGCTGCGCGTTTGTTCTGTGATGAGATTGAAGTAGGCATGGTAGGGGTTAACGTTCCGCTGCCTGTTCCTGTGGCTTATCACAGCTTCGGTGGTTGGAAGCGCTCGCTGTTTGGCGATCTGCATGCTTATGGGCCTGACGGTGTGCGCTTTTACACGCGTCGAAAAGCCATTACCCAGCGCTGGCCGCAGCGTGCGAGCCATGAAGCGTCGCAGTTTGCATTTCCTAGCCTCTGACGCATTCGTTGTTTGAAAGGAGAAGCCAGCCGCCAGGCTGGCTTCTTCGTTTGCAGGCCTTTTAGGTGGTATGACAGAAATATGAAATTCGGGCTTGACTCAGAATTCCATCGGCCTATAATTCGCCCCACTTCCGGCGCAGTCGAAACGGAAAACTCCTTGAGAATCAAAGAGTTAAACGATTTCGAAAGTGTCAGCTTCAAGTTATCGAAGCAGGAAATGAGGTGTTGACAGCAGCGTGTAACGCTGTAGAATTCGCCTCCCGCTGACGAGAGATCGAAAGCGTAAGTGGTTGATGTTACAGAGGAAACTTTGAAAACATCTTAAAATAACCGCTTGACAGCAACAGGGGC